>DASQRV010000500.1:0-4285 GCA_035642735.1 Steroidobacteraceae bacterium | reverse complement strand
AACCCGCCGCTGCTCGCGCACTACCGGCGACGTTTCCGGCACGTGCTGGTGGATGAGTTCCAGGATACCAACGACATTCAGTACGGGTGGATCAAGCTGCTGGCGCCACCGGCGCCGTCCGCGACCGATGCGGACAGTGCGGGCTCCGGGCACCCATTCGTGGTGGGCGACGATGACCAGTCCATCTACCGCTTCAGAAATGCGCGCGCCGAGAATCTGCAGCACTTCCGCCGCGACTATGCTCAGTCGCAGCTGTTCCGTCTCGAGCAGAACTATCGCTCGACCGCGATCATTCTCGAGGCGGCCAACGGCCTGATCGCGCACAACGCCAGCCGGCTCGGCAAGAACCTGTGGACCAGCGGCGCGCGCGGCGAGCCGATCCGGCTCTACACCGCTTTCAACGAGCGCGACGAGGCGGAATTCGTCACGCACCGCATCCGCGAGCACGTGGCGCAGGGAGGATTACGGCGCGAGATCGCGATTCTCTATCGCTCCAACGCGCAGTCACGCGTCTTCGAGGAGGCGTTCCTCTCCGCGCGCATGCCGTACCGCGTTTATGGCGGCCTGCGCTTCTTCGAGCGTGCCGAGATCAAGGACGCGCTCGCCTACCTGCGGCTCATCGCCAACCGGCGCGACGATGCCTCCTTCGAGCGCGTCGTCAACCTGCCGGCGCGCGGCGTGGGTGCGAAGAGTCTCGATGCGCTGCGCGAGTCAGCGCGCGGCGCCGGCAGCTCGCTGTGGGAGGCGGCCGCCGCCTGCATTGGCAGCGGCGCGCTCGGCGCCAAGGCCGCGGCGGCGGTGCACGGCTTCATGACGCTCATCGAGCGCCTCGCCCGCGACACGACCCCGCTCGCCCTGCACGAGCAGGTCGACCAGGTGCTGAAGGCGACCGGCCTCATCGAGCACTACCGGCGCGAGAAGGCCGAGCGCGGCGAGGCGCGGGCCGAGAACCTCGATGAGCTCGTCTCCGCCGCGCGCGGCTTCATCCCCGAGAGCAGCGAGCTGTCACCGCTCGAGGCCTTCCTGGCGCACGCCGCGCTCGAAGCCGGCGAGGGCCAGGCGGATGAGTGGGAGGACTGTGTGCAGATGATGACGCTGCACAACGCCAAGGGCCTCGAGTTCCCGGTGGTATTCCTCACGGGACTCGAGGAGGGCCTGTTTCCGCACCAGCGCTCGTTCGCCGACCTCGAGGGTCTCGAGGAGGAGCGGCGGCTGTGTTATGTGGGCATGACCCGCGCCATGCGTCAGCTGTACCTGAGTTACGCCGAGCAGCGGCGCCTGCACGGCATCGACAGCTACGGCCAGGTGTCGCGCTTCGTGCGCGAGGTTCCCGAAGGGCTGGTCGAGGAGGTGCGCCCGCGCGTGCAGGTCTCGCGACCGGTGGCGGTCGGCCGCTTCCGTCCCGAGGAGCCGGCGGTCGGCGGCGTGCGCCTCGGTGCACGCGTGCGCCACGGCAAGTTCGGCGACGGCGTGGTTCTCAACCTCGAGGGCTCTGGGGCCCACGCGCGCGTGCAGGTGAATTTCGAGCGCCAGGGCACCAAGTGGCTGATGGTGCAGTATGCCAACCTCCAGACCCTGTAGAGCACCCCACGAGGTTCCGCCGGCCACGGCGGGTGAGCGCCCATGAAGATCCTGATACTCGGCGCAGGTCAGGTCGGGCGCAACGCCGCAGACCACCTCTCACGCGAAGAGGCGAACGAGGTAACGGTGGTGGACATCAACGAGGACAGCCTGCGCGACGTGCAGGACCGGTTCGATGTGCGCATCGTTGCCGGCAACGCCGCCCATCCGACGGTGCTCGAGGCGGCGGGCGCTGCCGAGGCCGAGATCATCGTCGCGCTCACTTCCAGCGACGAGGTGAACCTGGTGGCCTGCGAAGTGGCCTTCACGCTGTTCCGTACGCCCACCAAGATCGCGCGCATCCGCGCGCCCGAGTACACGAGCCGCGCGGGACTCTTCGGCGTCGATGGCCTCTCGGTGGACGTGTTCATCAGTCCCGAGCAACTCGTCACCGAGTACGTCGAGCGCCTCATCCATCACCCCGGTACGCTGCAGGTGCTCGATTTCGCCGACGGGCGCGTGCGCCTGGTCGGAGTGCGCGTGCGCAGCGGCGGCCTGCTGGCGGGCCGCAGCCTGCGCGAGCTGCCGCAGCACCTCGCGAAGACCGAGGTGCGGGTGGTCGCAATCTACCGCGACGGCCGCAGCGTGGCGGCCGAGGGCGAGACGGTGCTGGCGGACGGCGATGAGGTGTTCTTCCTCGCCGCGCGCGACGACATCCGCCGCATCATGAGTCAGCTGCGGGTCGATGACAGCGCCGCGCGGCGCATCGTGATCGCGGGTGGTGGCAATATCGGCTTTCAGCTGGCACGCACGCTGGAGAAGCACAACCAGGTGAAGGTGATCGAGCGCGATGCGCGCCGCGCGCGCAAGGTGTCTGAGCTGCTGGAGAACGCCATCGTGCTGCACGGCGATGCCGCGGACGAGGAGCTGCTCATCGAGGAGAACATCGACAGCGCGGACGTGTTCGCCGCCATGACCAACGCCGAGGAGGCCAACATCCTCTCGGCGATGCTCGCCAAGCGCCTCGGCGCCCACAAGGTCATGGCGCTCATCAACAAGCCCTCCTACACCGAGCTGGTGGAGTCCTCCAGCATCGACATCGCCATCTCGCCGCAGACCATCACCATCGGCTCGCTGCTCGCGCACGTGCGGCGCGGCGACGTGGTGCGCGTGCACGCGCTCAAGACCGGCGCCGCCGAGGCGCTGGAAGCGGTGGCGCGCGGCGATGAGCGCACCTCACGCGTCGTCGGGCGCACCGTGGCGCAGATCCCCTTGCCCGAGGGCGCATCGATCGGCGCCCTGGTGAGAGGCGATCAGGTCATCATGGCGCACCACGACACGCTCGTGCTGGCCGACGATCACGTCATCCTGTTCCTCTCCGACCGCCGCCACCTCGAGGCGGTCGAGCGGCTGTTCGTGCGCTCGGCGCGCTAAAGCACGCGGTGCTCGCCGTCGCGCACGTTCTCGGGTTGGTACTGGCCGGCTCTGCGCTGAGCTATGCGCTGCCCATCGCCTGCTCGCTGCTGTTCGGTGATGGCCTGTGGCCGCACTTCCTGCTCGCCGCGGCCTGTGCCGCGGCCGTGGGCATGGCGCTCGCGGCGCTCACCACCCGCTCGCGGCGCGAGCTCAAGCCGCGCGACGGCTTCCTGCTGGTGACGCTCGGCTGGCTGCTGCTCTCGGCCGCCGCGGCGCTGCCGCTGCTCCTCGCCGTGCCGGGGCTCAGCTTCAGTGGCGCCTTCTTCGAGGCCATGTCGGGACTCACCACCACCGGCTCCACCGTGCTCAACGGCCTCGATCAGCTGCCGCCGTCGCTGAATTTCTGGCGTCACGCGCTGCAATGGTTCGGCGGCCTCGGCATCATCGTCATGGCACTCGCGGTCCTGCCGCTGCTCGGAGTGGGCGGCATGCAGCTCTACAAGGCACAGGCGGGAGCGGTGAAGGACGAGCGGCTCGCGCCGCGCATCACCGAGACCGTGAAACAGCTGTGGGTGGTGTACGCCCTCATCACCCTCGCGGGCATCGTGGCGCTGCGGATCTGTCACATGACGTGGTTCGATGCGATCTGCCACGCCTTCTCCGCGGTAGGTCTCGGTGGCTTCTCCACGCACGACCGCAGCATCGCCTGGTTCAACTCCCCGGCGATCGAGGTGGTGCTGATGGCGCTCATGCTGATCGCCGCACTCAACTTCGGGCGTCACATCATCGCGCTGCGCCGGCTGTCGCTCGCGACCTATCGGCAGGACCCGGAAGCGAAGGCCATCTTCGCCATCCTCGCGGTAAGTGTGGTCGGCATTGCGACGCTGCTGAACGTGCAGGGCGTATACCCGCAGTTCCTGGTGTCGCTGCGCCATGCGGCCTTCAACGTCATCTCGCAAGCCACCACCAGCGGCCTCACCAGCCAGGACTATCAGCAGTGGCCGGTGTTCGCGCCCTACTGGATGCTGTTCCTCTCCTGCATCGTGTGCAGCACCGGCTCGACCGGCGGCGGCATCAAGATGTTCCGCACGCTGCTGCTCGCACACCAGGCGGGGCGTGAGATGAAACTGCTCATCCACCCGGCGGCCGTGGCGCCACTGCGCATCGGCGGACGGCCGATCCCCGAGGGCGTCGGCTCCGCCGTGCTCGCCTTCATCTTCGTGTACTTCATGACGGTGGCGCTCCTCACCTTCGCGATGCTGCTCACCGGCATGGACTTCGATGACTCCTTCAGCGCCGTAGTTGCCTC
>DASQRV010000499.1:0-4591 GCA_035642735.1 Steroidobacteraceae bacterium | reverse complement strand
CTCGAGCAGTCCGTGACGCGCTATTTCCTCTCTCACTACCTCAGCGTCTGTGAACGCTTCAATTTTTCCACGGCTGAAAGCGATTATGAGGAGTGTGGGGCATTTCACTCGGCACAGCGCAACCAGGCGTGGTATGCGCTGTGGAATCCGGGCAATCCCGCGTCACCGCTCAACGTGCACAAGGACGGCAGCAGCGTGACAGTACAGGTCGAGGCGGTGAGCTTCTTCGAGCGCGCGAGCGGTGTGACCGATCTCGCCCAGGTGCGCTATCTCAAAGCCGAGCGGCAGGGGAGCGGGGCCGACGAGCACCTGTCGCACTGGATCGCCACCATTCAATACGCGTACGGTGTGCCCTCCAGGGACCCCCGCGTGCGCCGCTGGAATCCGCTCGGATTCAAGGTCCTGGAGCTCGGCACCGAACCCGAGGCGCTCCCCGAGCCGGCGGGCGCGAAGCCTGCGCTCTCCGGTCAATGAAACCCGCAGGAGACGGTCGCATGCGCAAAGTCCTCACGGGTCCACTGGCGCGAGCGCGGGACTCCGCGCCCGGCATTTGTCTGGCCTGCGCCGCACTGACCCTGGCGCCGGGTGGCGCGCTCTCTGCGCAGGAGTCCGGAGCCGTCGATGCGCGTATCCGGGTGGTGGTCTACGCCAGCGACGATGTGTACCGGCTGAAAGGCTACGTCGGTTACCAGGTCGATCTGGAGTTCGAGAGCGGCGAAGCCTTCGTGGGTCTCGGCACCGGCGATCTCGACAGTCTGACCTTCGCCGCACAGGACAATCACTTGTTTCTGAAACCGCGCGCGGCAGGCGTCGACACCAACCTTACAGTGCTCACCACTCGCCGCACCTACCACTTCGACTATACGAGCACGGAGCGGCGCCCGGACCCGGCATTCGGCGATGTGATCTACGTACTGCGCTTCGTCTATCCCGCGCAACGCTCGGATCGGGCCGCCGCGGCAGTCGAGCACCAGCTGGTCACGGCTCCCGAGACCCGCTGGCACAACCTGGACTACGGCTATCGAGGCAGCGCAGAACTGAAACCCGTCTCGGCCTGGGACGA
Source organism: Steroidobacteraceae bacterium (assembly GCA_035642735.1). Classification (GTDB taxonomy): domain Bacteria; phylum Pseudomonadota; class Gammaproteobacteria; order Steroidobacterales; family Steroidobacteraceae; genus 13-2-20CM-66-19. The sequence continues at coordinate 3,528 of DASQRV010000499.1, read as the reverse complement.
CGGAGTGCAGACGCGCCTGCGCTTCGATTCACACGCGGAGCTCCCGGCGGTCTTCATCCGCAACGACGATGGCAGTGAGTCCCTGGTGAATTTCACCCTCGATGCGGGCGAGCTCGTCGTGCATCGCATCGCCCGGCAGCTCACGGTGCGTCGTGGACAGCTGCACGGCTGCATCCTGAACCACGGTTTCACCGGCAGCGGTGAGCGGCTCGAGTCCGGGACGGTCGCGCCCGCAGTGCAGCGGGCGACGCGGGAGTTGCCGCCATGACGCCTGCCGCGCCGGATGAACGTGATGGTCAGAGCGTGCGCGGCGAGCGTTCGGTTGCGCTCGTCAACGCGGCCCGCAGCGTGCACTCACGTGTGAGCAGCGCGCTCGCCGCCGTGCTGATGATCGCGCTCGGGATCGCGGCGCTCGCATGGTATTACGCGCATGCGCTGACGCGCCCGGCGCAGGCGCGTGCGCTCGCTCAATCGGCAGCGACGACGCGCGCCCAGGGCGAGATGGCTTTGCCATCGCTGGGGCGGATCACGCCGCCGGCAGCCGCGGCCGAGCCGCTGCCTCTGCAGGAAGTGCCCCGGCAGTCCGTCGAGCTCCAGGAGCCGCCTCTGCCGGAGGCCCACCCACCGGCAAGCCCGTGGAGCTCTGCCGCCGCAGCTGACTCCGTGGAGGCTTCCCGCCCGGGCGGCGCTGCGGCGAAATCCCCGGCCGAACTGGCGCGCGAACGACGCCTGGCCGGCGGAGTGTTCGCGCGCGTGTCCTCGCCGGTCGCGGCACCGGCATCGCCTGCCGGCACCCCCGACATAGCAGGGGCGGAGTCCGATGGCTCCATTTCCGTTTCACGCTCCGCCGGCGAGCACGGCGAGGGCGCGCTGCAGGCGCTGCTGAAGTCGAGCACCCCGGCCACCGTGCAGGCGCGACTGCTGCCGACCACGCGTTTCCTGCTCCCGAAGGGAGCGTTCATAGACTGCACGCTCGAGACAGCGATCGATTCGACGCTGCCGGGCATGACGACCTGTGTCACGGCGGCAGACATCTTCGGTGCCGACGGCACGGTGGTGCTGCTCGAGCGCGGCAGCAAGCTCGTCGGCGAGACACGCGGCCAGGTACAACAGGGCCAGGCGCGCGTGTTCGTCGTGTGGACCGAGGCGCGTACGCCCACGGGGGTCATCGTGCCGCTGGATTCCCCCGGGACCGATGAGCTCGGGCGAGCGGGCCTACCGGGGGAAGTCGAGCGCCACTTCTGGGAGCGCTTCGGTGCCGCCATGCTCATCTCCGTTGTCAACGGAGCGGTGCAGGCGGGTGTCCAGGCCGCCAATCACTCCGGCGGCGCAGTCGTCTATGCGCCGACCACTTCCCAGGACGTCATGACCGAAGTGCTCCGGAGCACGGTCAACATCGCGCCAACGGTCGTCAAGCACAATGGCGATCGCATCCAGGTGCTGGTGGCGCGCGATCTCGATTTCAGGTCGGTGTATGAGCTGCGTGCGCCCGCCACCGGCCACTGAGGGTTTCTCCCGTGCGCTGCCGGCCGGTACGCCAGCGGCAGGGAGCGAGCTGTCCGCGCTCGATCTCACGCTGCGCGCCTTGCGACCCCTGCTCTCCATTCCGGATGTCACCGAGCTGTGCATCAACCGGCCACGGGAGATTTTTATCGAGACACCGGCGGGCTGGCGCCGCGAGGACCTGCCGTTCGCCGACTTCGATTGGTGCAGGCGCCTCGCGAAGCTCATCGCCAATGTCACCCGTCAGCGCATCGACGAGTCCTCGCCATTGCTGTCGGCGTCGCTGCCATCCGGCGAGCGTGTGCAGGTCGTGTTGCCGCCGGCCACCACGCTCGGATGCGTCGCCATCACCATCCGTCGTCCGTCGGCGAGCGTGTGGCCGATCGAGGAACTCGCGCACGGAGGTGTATTCGGCAACTCCGACTACGGCACGGCGACCGCGCCCGACATCGAGGCTGAGCTCCGCTCGCTGCATGCCGCCAGGCGCTACCCGGCGTTTCTGCGACTCGCGGTCCAGGCGCGGAAGAACATCATCGTCTCCGGTGCCACAGGCTCTGGCAAGACCACCTGGACCAAGGCGCTGATCCGGGAAATTCCCGGTTGCGAGCGCCTCGTGAGCATCGAGGATGCGAGCGAATTGGTGCTCGAGGGACATCCGAATCACGTGCGCCTCTTCTACAGCAAAGACGATCAGGGACTGGCGCGCGTGACGCCGAAGCAGCTGCTCGAATGCTGCCTGAGGATGCGACCCGACCGGATCCTGCTCGCGGAACTACGGGCGGAGGAGGCGTTCGACTACCTGCGGAATGTCAATTCAGGGCACCCCGGATCGATTACTAGTGTGCATGCCACGAGCGCCGAGCTGGCATTCGAGCAGCTCGTATTACTGGTCAAGCAGAGCTCCGCGGGCCGCGCGCTGGCCCGACGCGACATCATCAGCCTGCTGGACCTGCTCGTTGATGTGATCATCCAGTGCGGTCTGGAGGGACACCGGCGGGTCGTCCGTGACATCTGGTTCGACCCGTCTCGCAAGGGCGGGTGGCGGGTGAATGAAAGAACCCGTCACGCGCGGCGCTAAAACCTATCGTCTGGTGGCGGCGCCGGGGTCTGTAGGGGTGCTTCTACCGCACCGCCCTCTCCCGCGAATCCCGGTCCCCGTGCGCGGCCGAATCCCGCGGCTCCTCCTTGCCCGGTTGCGGGTGCGCCGGCGATGGTGGCGGCGGATGCCCCGCGGCCGGAAGCGGCGCCGGTGTCGCTGCGTTGGGTACGGACGGTGGCGGCGGGACGCGATGGGTTTCTCCAGCGTGCGCCGTCGACGCCGGGTGTGCCGGTGCGTCTTCGGCTGACGGAAAGTGATAGACCGGGACGGCGGGCGGCGTTTGATCGACTGGCGTCGGATCGTCGGCGGTGACCGCGGGCTGCGGCGCCGGGTGTTGCTGCGCCGTGGGCGGCCGATCACTGCGCAGGGCGGGCGTGGACGCGCCGGGGCCGGCCGCAGATGGCACGGAGACGCTCGTGTTGAGTGCGGGCCTCGGCGGCGGGATCGCCCGCGGCGGAGCCGATGGCAGGATGCTTTGCTGAAGCGTCCGCTCGCGCTCTGCGAGGCTGGTCGTGGCCGGTGCCTGGGGCGTCGCTCCGGGGCTGCGTGCGGCCGCCCCGGCTGGCAGCGGCGCCGGGGGCCGGCCCGTAACGACTCTGACCGGAGGGAGCGGCGTCGCGGGCTGCAGCGCCGCAAGCTCTGAGCGTGTCAGGGGTCGGCCGCCCTTCTCCTGGAGCGCGACGAGTTGCCGCTCGAATGGCGGCGGCGTGTGTGGCGGCGGCGAGCGCGACACCACCGGCCGCTGCAGCAGCGCGGACGGCGGTCGTGCCACACGCCGGGCTTCCCCTGCCCCGAGCACGCTCTGGCGGGTGGGCACGATCGCGGGCGCCGCGGCCACGACCACCGCCGCGGCCAGCACCGAGGAGGAGAGCGGCGTCACCTGCCCGTGGACAGGCTGTCCGGAGGTGAAGGTGCTGCGCGGCACC
>DASQRV010000498.1:0-7189 GCA_035642735.1 Steroidobacteraceae bacterium | reverse complement strand
AAGGCACCCGGCACCGGTTTTCTAGGGGTTTATGACGCAAGAAGCTCGGGACGAGTCCCTGGGCGAGCGGGCCCAGCACCTGCTCCGGATACTCATCGAGAGCTACATCCGGGACGGGCAGCCGGTCGGCTCGCGCGCACTGTCGCGCGAATCGGGCCTGCAGTTGAGTTCGGCCACCGTGCGCAACGTCATGGCGGATCTGGAGGACCTGGGCTTCGTCGCCTCCCCGCACACCTCCGCCGGGCGCATCCCGACCGACAAGGGCTACCGCTTCTTCGTCGACACGCTGCTGCAGCTGCGCCCGCTCGATGAGGTGGCGACTGCCGAGATCCGCCGCCAGTTCGAGGCCAGCCTCGAGAGCTCCACCGAGCTCATCGCCACCGTGTCGCAGCTGCTGTCTTCCGCCACCCAGCTGGCCGGGGTCGTGACGTTACCGCGCACCCGGCAGGCGTCCGTGACGCAGATGGAGTTCGTCGGACTATCGGAGAACCGGGTGCTGGTCGTGCTCGTCTTCAACGACCGCGAGGTGCAGAACCGCATCATCCAGCTCGAGCGGCGCTACTCCGCCGATGAGCTCAAGCGTGCCTCGAACTACCTGAACGAGCAGTTCCGCGGCCGCTCGGTACGCGAGGTGCGCCAGGAGCTGCTGCGGCAGCTTTCCGAGGCCCGCGCGCACATGAACCAGATCATGCTGGATGCGATCGCTGTCGCCCAGCAGGTCTTCGAGTCCGGCAGCGAGGACAAGCTCGAGTACGTCATCAAGGGCGAGACCAACCTCATGGGCGTCGCCGAGCTCACGAACGTCGAGAAGCTGCGCCGCCTGTTCGAGGCCTTCAACGAGAAGCGCGACTTCCTGCACCTGCTCGATCACAGCCTCAAGGCCGAAGGGGTGCAGATCTTCATCGGCCACGAGTCCGGATACCGCATCCTCGATGACGTAAGCGTGGTCACGGCCCCCTACGCCCAGGGCGACGCCGTAGTTGGGGTGCTCGGGGTCATCGGACCCACTCGCATGGCCTACGAGCGGGTCATTCCCATCGTGGATATGACCGCTAAACTCCTCGGCGCCGCCTTGAATTCGCGGCGCTGACCCCCACCCCCGGGGTGCCCGGCGAGGCGGCGGCCCTGCCTCGTCGGATCACTTTCTGGAGGCTATCGAGATGAGTGCGAACGAGTCCCCGCGGGGCGTACCCACGACCACCGGGTCGGAGCCCACGACCGTCCTGCCCGACACTGCGTCCCAGCTGGGCGAGGTCGAGCAGCTGCAGCAGGCGCTGGTCGAGGCCGATGAGCGCGCCAAGCACCAGCGGGAGCAGTATCTGCGGGCCGTGGCCGAGCTCGACAACGTCCGCAAGCGCGCCCAGCGCGACATCGAGGCGGCGAACCGCTACGGACTGGAGAAATTCGCAGCGGAGCTGCTGCCCGTGAAGGACAGCCTGGAGCTCGCCGTGCAGAACGCGACGCGGGCGGATGCGAGGAGCCTGCGGGAAGGCCAGGAAGCCACGCTTCAGCTTCTCTCCCGCGCTCTCGAGAAGCTCGGCGTGACCGTCATCGACCCTGAGGGGGAGCCCTTCGATCCCGCACGGCACGAGGCGATGATGGCGCAGGAATCGAGCACAGCCGAGCCGAACTCGGTCCTGAAGGTGGTGCAGCCGGGCTATGAGCTCGGCGGACGGCTGCTGCGGCCGGCGCGGGTGATCGTCTCACGGGCCCCGGCGTGAGGTGCGCGGTTACCGAGTCGGAGTGCCGGCGCCCGCGCTGGTCTTGAAAGCGCCCCCGCCTACCCCTAAGAAGTGACCCGGGATTCCCCAATTAGACTTATAGAACCTGCGGCGGAGTGACCCATGGCTAAGACAATCGGCATCGATCTCGGCACGACTAACTCGGTTGTGGCCATCATGGAGGGCGGCAAGCCCCGTGTGATCGAGAACAGCGAGGGCGACCGCACGACCCCTTCGATCGTGGCTTTCTCCAAGGACGGCGAGGTGCTGGTCGGACAGCCCGCCAAGCGCCAGGCGGTCACCAATCCGCAGAACACGCTCTTCGCCATCAAGCGCCTCATCGGTCGCAAGTACGACGACGAGGTGGTGCGTCGCGACATGAACATGGTCCCCTACAAGATCGTCAAGGCGGACAACGGCGACGCCTGGGTCGACGTGCAGGGCAAGAAGATGGCGCCCCCGGAGATCTCCGCGCGGGTGCTCATGAAGATGAAGAAGACCGCCGAGGATTACCTCGGTGAGACGGTGAAGGACGCCGTCATCACCGTCCCGGCCTACTTCAACGATTCCCAGCGTCAGGCGACCAAGGATGCCGGACGCATCGCGGGCCTCGAGGTGAAGCGCATCATCAACGAGCCGACCGCTGCCGCGCTCGCCTACGGGCTCGACAAGCAGGGCGGTGACCGCAAGATCGCCGTCTACGACCTCGGCGGCGGCACTTTCGACATCTCCATCATCGAGATCGCCGAGGTGGACAAGGAGCATCAGTTCGAGGTGCTCTCGACCAACGGCGACACCTTCCTCGGTGGCGAGGACTTCGACCTGCGCATCATCAATTTCCTGGCCGAGCAGTTCCTGAAGGAGTCCGGCGTCGATGTGCGCAAGGACCCGCTCGCCATGCAGCGCCTGAAGGAGGCGGCCGAGAAGGCGAAGATCGAGCTCTCCTCGACGCAGCAGACCGACATCAACCTCCCGTACATCACGGCGGATCAGTCGGGACCGAAGCACCTCAACATCAAGCTGACGCGCGCCAAGCTCGAGTCGCTGGTGGAGGACCTGGTGCAGAAGACCATCGCGCCGTGCAAGACCGCGCTCAAGGACGCCGGCGTCAGCGTCAGCGATATCGCCGAGGTGATCCTCGTCGGTGGCCAGACGCGCATGCCGATGGTCCAGAAGTACGTGAAGGATCTCTTCGGCAAGGAGCCGCGCAAGGACGTCAACCCCGATGAGGCCGTCGCCGTCGGTGCCGCCATCCAGGCCGGCGTGCTAGCGGGCGAGGTGAAGGACGTGCTGCTGCTCGATGTGACGCCGCTGTCGCTCGGCATCGAGACGCTCGGTGCCATCATGACCAAGCTCATCGAGAAGAACACGACGATCCCGACCAAGGCCTCGAACGTGTTCTCGACGGCGGACGACAACCAGACGGCCGTGACCATTCACGTGCTCCAGGGCGAGCGCGAGCGGGCGGCGGACAACAAGTCGCTCGGCAAGTTCGACCTGGCGGACATACCGCCTGCGCCGCGGGGCATGCCGCAGATCGAGGTGTCCTTCGACATCGACGCTAACGGCATTCTGAACGTGTCGGCGAAGGATAAGGCGACCGGCAAGGAGCAGAAGATCGTCATCAAGGCCTCGAGCGGACTGAACGAGGATGAGATCAAGCGCATGGTGCGCGACGCCGAGGCACACGCGGAGGAGGACAAGCGCTTCCGCGAGCTCGTCGAGTCGCGCAACAAGGCCGATGGCCTGATCCACGCTGTCGAGAAATCGCTCACGGATCTCGGCGACAAGGTCGATGGTGCCGAGCGCGCCAAGGTCGAGAGCGCCGTCTCCGACCTGCGGACCGCGCTCAAGGGCGATGACCGCGGGGTCATCGACAAGAAAGCCGAGGCGCTCGCCCAGGCCTCCGCCAGCATCGCGCAGCGCGCCTATGCGGGAGCCGACGCCGGTGCGGCCGGCGCTTCGGGCCAGGCCGGCGCCGGTGCCGGTGGAGCCCACGGGGAGGGCGGTGCCGGTCCGGGGCGCGAAGACGTCGTGGACGCGGAATTCGAGGAGGTCAAGGACAAGGGACGCAAGGCATCTTAAGCTTGGCCCATGGCGAAGCGCGACTACTACAAGGTACTCGACGTACCGAGGGGGGCGACCGAGGCGGAGATCAAGAAGGCCTATCGTCGTCTGGCCATGAAATATCACCCCGATCGCAATCCCAACGATCGGGACGCGGAGGAGTCCTTCAAGGAGGCGAAGGAAGCCTGCGAGGTGCTCACCGACCCCCATAAGCGGGCGGTCTACGATCAGTACGGGCATGCCGGCGTCGAGGCGGCCTCGCGCCGCGGCGCCGGCGCCGGCCATGGCGGATTTGGCGCCGACACCTTCAGCGACATCTTCGGCGACGTATTCGGCGATATCTTCGGCAACGCGCGACGCAGCAGCCGCTCGCAGGTGTACCGCGGCGCGGACCTGCGTTACGAGCTCGAGCTCGATCTCTCCCAGGCGGTGTTCGGGCACCAGGTGGAGATCGAGCTGGAGCGGCTCGCCGAGTGCGAGGTGTGCCGCGGGACCGGTGCCGCCAAGGGCAGCTCGCCTGTAACCTGTGAGACCTGCGGAGGCGCCGGCCAGGTCCGCATCGCCCAGGGCTTTTTCCAGTTGCAGCAGACCTGCCCGCGGTGCCGCGGTACCGGCACCATCGTGCGCAATCCGTGCGATGCGTGCCTCGGGCAGGGCCGCGTGCGGCGCAGCCGCACGCTATCGGTCAAGGTCCCCGCAGGCGTCGACACCGGCGACCGTGTGCGTCTCACGGGCGAGGGCGAGGCGGGACGCAACGGCGGTCCGCCCGGGGATCTCTACGTGGAGATCCACGTCCGCGAGCATCCGATCTTCGAGCGCGATGGCGTGCACCTCAGCTGCGAGGTTCCGGTGAGCTTCGCCACGGCTGCCCTCGGCGGCTCGGTTAACGTGCCGACGCTCGAGGGAGATGTCACGCTGAAAGTCCCGGCTGAAACCCAGTCCGGCCGCATATTCCGGCTGCGCGACAAAGGGGTGAAGCCGGTCCGTGGCGGTTCGCGCGGTGATCTGTTCTGCCGCGTGGTGGTCGAGACGCCCGTGCACCTTTCGGCCGAGCAGCGCGAGCTCGTGCGCCAGCTCGAGGAGTCACTGAAGGTCCACGCCTCCCGGCACGCGCCGCGAGAAAAAGGTTTCCTCGAGGGGGTGCGGCGCTTCTTCGCCACCGGGCCCGCCAAGAGCTAGAGCCGGTGAGCGCCCGTTCGAACCCCCGGCCCCTCACGCGCGCCGTGATCATCGGGGCGAGCGGGCGGATGGGGGAGGCGCTGTTGCGTGCGGCGCCCACGTTCCCGCAGCTCATCGTCACGGGTGCGATCGCCTCCGCGGACAGTCTCGCCCTCGGGCGCGATGCTGGGCGGCTGGCCGGGACCGGCAACGCGAACCTCCTCATCACGAGCGATTTGCCGGCCGCACTCGCCCAGGCGGATGTGGCGCTCGATTTCAGCAACTCCGCGGCGACCCGCGGCAATCTTCAGGCGTGCCGCGCCGCGCGCAAGCCGCTGCTGCTCGGCGCGACCGGCTTCGGCGCCGAGCTCGATGCTGAGCTCGAGGCCACCGCGCGCGAGGTGGCGCTGCTTGTGGCGCCCAACACCAGCCTCGGGGCGGCGGTGCTCGGGGAGATCACCGGCGAGGTGGCGCGAGCGCTACCCCCGGCTTTTGACATCGACGTGCTCGAGCTGCATCACCGTCTCAAGGAGGACGCCCCCTCGGGTACCGCGCTCACGCTCGCGCGCATCGCGGCCGGAGCGCGCGGACTGCCGGTGCCGGGTAGCGGCACATCACCCGCAGCCCCTCCGGGGCCGCGCCCCGAGGAGGGGCGGATCGGTCTTGCCTCGCTTCGCGCCGGCGACATCGTCGGGGAGCACACGGTGCTCTTTTGCGGTGCGGGCGAGGACCTCGTTCTCACCCACCGGGTGCGCGAGCGCGGCGTCTTTGCCCGCGGCGCGCTCGCGGCCGCGCTTTGGCTTTCGTCGCAGCCCCCCGGACGCTATGGCATGAGTGACTTTATATTCAATAAAACAGAGGGTTAAAGGTATTTACTCGAGGGTGAACGAGGTCCATCGGAAGGCACTGGCGGCGGAATTTCTCGTGGACACATCGCCCGAAACGCCCGTAAAATTTCCGCCTAATCCGTGTACGGGTTAGTCCATGCAAGGCGGGAGGATGTTCGATGAGAACTCCTCCCGCTTTGTGTATCTGGGTCAGGGAGAAGTGATCACGTGAGCGTACCTGCGGTGCTCGCGCTGGCCGACGGAACGATCTTCCGCGGCCAGTCGATCGGAGCCAAGGGCAACACCACAGGCGAAGTCGTTTTCAACACCGCCCTCACGGGTTATCAGGAAATTCTCACCGACCCGTCCTACGCGCGACAGATCGTCACGCTCACCGTGCCGCACATCGGCAACACCGGCGCGACGCCCGAGGATCTGGAGTCCGCGCAGGTGTATGCCGCCGGCCTCGTGATCCGCGATCTGCCGCCCATCTCGAGCAACTGGCGCGCGAACGAGTCGCTGACCGAGTTCCTCGAGCGCGGCAAGGTTGTCGCGATCGCCGGCATCGACACACGCAGGCTCACGCGCATCCTGCGCGAGAAGGGCGCCCAGGCCGGATGCATCATGACCGGCGAGCAGGTCGATGCGAGCGCCGCGGTGAAGGCGGCGCGCAAGTTCCCGGGCCTCAAGGGCATGGATCTCGCAAAGGTGGTCAGCACCAAGCGCAGCTACCAGTGGAACGAGGGGACGCTCTGGCCCGAGCTGGCAGTCGCGCCGATCCGCGCCAATCAGCGCCTGCACGTGCTGGCCTATGACTTCGGCATCAAGCGCAACATCCTCAGGCTCCTCGCCGATAGCGGCTGCCGCATGACGGTGGTAGCGGCACAGACCTCCGCCGAGGAAGCGCTCGCTCTCGAGCCCGACGGCATCTTCCTCTCGAACGGTCCGGGAGATCCCGAGCCCTGCACCTATGCCATCACGGCCACGCAGCGCTTCCTCGAGACCGACCTGCCGGTGTTCGGCATCTGTCTCGGTCATCAGATCCTCGGTCTCGCCGCGGGCGCCCGCACCGTGAAAATGAAGTTCGGCCACCACGGGGCAAATCATCCGGTGCAGGAGCTGGAATCCGGGCGCGTGTTCATCACCAGTCAGAACCACGGCTTCGCGGTCGATGAGGAAACGCTCCCCGAGGGGGTCGTCGCGACGCACCGCTCGCTCTTCGATGGCTCGCTCCAGGGGCTCGCCTTCCGCGAGCGCCCGGTGTTCGGGTTCCAGGGACACCCCGAGGCGAGCCCGGGTCCGCACGATGTGAAGGCGCTGTTCGAGCGCTTCAATCACCTGATGCTGAGCCGGCTGCAGGCACAGCTGAAGGTCAGCGAAGAGAATCTGCGCCGCCAGAAGGCCGGCGGACGCTGA
>DASQRV010000497.1:0-5307 GCA_035642735.1 Steroidobacteraceae bacterium | reverse complement strand
GCGCGGGTGATTCACGACCGCGACGCTCGTGACCCCCAGCACGCTGGGCAACTGGTCCGTCGGCACTTTCAGCGGTCCGGGTCCGGCGCCCTCACCCGCAACCGGTTGTGGATAGGCCGTGGACCGGGCGGTGTGGAAGGTGATGTTGCCCTCGACCTTCTGCACGATCTGGTGGATGTGACCATTCAGCACGGTGACCGAGCCGAAACGGCGTAACTGCTCCATGAGCTGCGGGGCGTCCGCTGTTCCCCAGCCCCACGGCTCGTAGATGGTCCAGAGCGGCATGTGCGCAAAGACCACGATCGGCGTGCTGGCGGAGCGCCCCTTGAGGTCATCCGCGACCCAGGCGAGCTGCTCGGGGCCGAGCGTGCCGAGCCCGCCGGGCTTAAATTGCAACACGTTGATCAGCGCCACGAAGTGGACGCCGGCGTGATCGAAGCTGTAATAACCCTTGTTCCCGGACGCCTTGCCGAAGCGGTTGAAGTATTCCGTCACCGTGGGGTCAGTGGTGTCGTGCTCACCGGGCACGGTGTGCATCTCGGTCGTGCGCAGCCGGGAGAAAAGCTGCTGCGCCTGATCGAATTCCGCCGGCTTCGAGAGATGCGTGATGTCGCCGGTGTGGATGATGAGCGCGGGCTGCTCGGGCAGGCCGTTGACGATGTCGATCGAGCGGTTGAGCGATCCGGCCACATCGGAATTCGCCTCCTTGTTGAAGCCGATGTGGCTATCGCTGATCTGCACGAAGAGCGGCTTGCCGAGACCTGCGGTGCCCTTGCGGTCACTGGCCGCTACCGCGAGATCGATCGGAGTGAAGACGCCCCCGGCGAGGGCAAAGAGCGTCCCGGCGCCGCCGAAGGCGAGGCACTTGAGCGCGCCGCGGCGCGTGGTGCGCGGAGTTGTGTCTGACATGTCGGCTCCTTCGTGGGTTGACGAAGGAGAAGACTGCCGGGTGTGCGTTTTATTCCATGCCCGGGCGCGATCGACGGCGCGCCGGTGAGGGTGAAATTTCCCGGGGAGCCTGCTAATGCGGGGTGTCAGTCTCGCCGGTGGTGCGCAGCAGCCGTACCAACCCCTGCAACTCGTCCCAGCCGGTGTCCGAGACGGCGCAGTGCTGGAGGTTGCCGATCTTCCAGCAGGCGATGTGATAGCCGCTGCGCGTTGCAAATTCGGGCAGGGCCCGGCGGCCCGCCACCCAGGTGAACACATTGATGACGTGCGCCCCGTGCTGGTAGACGACGGCTGCGACGCGCTGTTGATCGAAGTAATCGGCGCGACCGCCGACGAGCCGATAGCCTTGATCGGCGAAATCGGCCACCACCGGGGAGACATCGGCGTGCCCCGCGAACCACGGCTTCACCGTGTGCCGGTCGGTCGAGACCACATCGGTCAGGTGGTCGGGCATGAGCGAGCGCACATGGGCGGTCACCAGATCGTCGAGTAGCGGATTGGTGAGCGTGGGGGACAGGAAGAACAGCGCCAGGGCGGCGGCGAGCGCCGCGCCCACACCGCCGAGTGCCCCGAGCCAGAAAGGCCGTGGACGCAGTGGCACCCGCGGGGCGCGCTGCGGCTTGGCATCGCGCGCCTCCTCGTCATCGAGAAGTCGCGCGATCCTCGCGCGCAACTCGGGCGGTGCGGCGGCGAATTCGAGCTCGCCGCGCATGCGCGCGCGCGTGCTGGCGAGGTGCTCGAGCAGCGCGCGGCACTCCGGGCAGTGCCCGGCGTGCCGCTCGACCTCGAGCGCCGTGACCGCGTCCACTTCGCCATCGAAGTACGCCTGGACGCGCAACGCTTCAGCGCACTGCACGGGGCTCTCCCGCGGCTGCCTCGAGCCATTTGCCGCGCAGGGCGGCGCGCGCCCGCGCGAGCCGTGACATCACCGTGCCGATCGGCACCTGCGTGACCGCGGCGATCTCCCGATAGCTCATGTCCTCCAGCTCACGCAGCAGCAACACCTGGCGATGCTCCTCGGGCAGGGTGGCGATGAGTTGGTCGAGTGTGCGCCGCTCGTCCGCGGCCGCGGAAGCGCTCTCGGGATCCGGGCTCGCCGCGACGTCGGCCGACTGCAACGCCTGCTCGTGATCGTCCGGCAGCGGCACGGTGGCACGGCGCTGCTGCTGCTGCATCGCGGTCGCGTGGCAGTTTCTTACGATCGTCAGGAGCCACGCCTTCACATCTCCGCCCCGGAGCCCCTCGAAGCCGCGAAACGCGCGCAGGAACGCTTCCTGCACGATGTCGTCCGCGTCGCCCGAGGAGCGGCACAGCCAGCGCGCAAAGCGGTACGCGGCGTCCAGGTGCGGCACGACCTGCGCCTCGAAGCGCGCGCGTTTCTCCTGCAGAGCGGAAATCGGATAAGCCTCGCGTCAGCTGGCTCGCCTCGACCGCGGATCCCGCAGAGTAGACCGAGCGGCGGGTGATTCTATTCCCTCGGACGGCTGCGCGTACCGCCCCCGGCCCGCTACATGCCCTCAGCTCGTGCCGCTGCGCAGGTTGGCGGCCTCGACCGCGTTCCAGAGCAGCATCGCGATGGTCATCGGACCCAGGCCCCCGGGGACCGGGGTGATCCAGCCGGCGCGCGCAGCGGCGCTCTCGAATTCGACATCCCCGACCAACTTTCCCGCGTGGGTGCGGTTGATGCCGACGTCGAACACCGCGGCCCCGGGGCGGATCCACTCCCCCGGAATGAAGCCCGCCTTGCCGACGGCGGCGACCAGCAGCTCAGCGCGCTCGACTTCGGCGCGCAGGTCGCGGGTGCCGGTGTGACAGACGGTGACGGTCGCGCGCGCGAGCAGCAGCTCGAGCGCCATGGGACGGCCGACGATGTTGGATGCGCCTACCACCGTCGCCCTGAGACCTGTAAGGTCGATCCCGTACTCGTTTGCCAGGCGGATCACGCCGAAGGGCGTACAGGGACGCAGCCGCGGGCGCTTCTGCGCGAGGAGCCCGGTGTTCTCCGGGTGAAAGCCGTCGACGTCCTTCAGCGGATCGACGGCGTCCATTACGCGATCGGCGTTCACGCCCTTCGGCAGCGGCAGCTGCACGAGGATGCCATCCACCCGCGGGTTGTGGTTGAGCGAGTCCACGAGCGCCAGGATCTCGCCCTCAGTCGCAATCGCCGGTAAGTCGTAGGCGAATGACTCGATTCCCGCTTCCTTCGAGGAGCGGCGCTTGTTGCGCACGTAGACGCTCGAGGCCGGATGGTCCCCGACCTGCACCACGGCGAGGCCGGGGCGGCGCCCGTGTCGTGCCGCAAAGTCCGCCGCCCGCTGCGCCACCTCGGCGCGCACCCTGGCCGCCACCGCCTTGCCATCGAGCAGCACCGCACCGCCGGCGTGCCGCGCGGGCGGCGCGCCGGCGGTGGCCACCGGGCTGGTCTCCGGCTGCTTCGCTGAGGCGCTCATCAGTAGCGGTAGTGATCGGACTTGTAGGGCCCGGACGTCTCGACCCCGATGTAGCGCGCCTGGGTGTCCGTCAAGGTCGTGAGCGTGACGTTGAGCTTCTTCAGCTGCAACCGCGCCACCTTCTCATCGAGGTGCTTTGGCAGCACGTAGACGCCCACGGGGTACTTCGCGGTGTTGGTAAAGAGCTCCACCTGCGCGATCACCTGGTTGGCGAAGCTCGAGCTCATGACGTAGCTCGGATGCCCCGTGCCACAGCCGAGATTCACGAGCCGTCCTTCCGCGAGCAGGATCAGCCGCCGGCCATCGGGCAGGAGCACGTGATCGACCTGCGGTTTGATGTTCTCCCAGGCGTACTGCTTGAGGCTGGCGACGTCGATCTCGTTGTCGAAGTGGCCGATGTTGCACACGATGGCATTGTGCTTCATGCGCGCCAGGTGCTCGTGCGTGATCACGTGGAAGTTGCCGGTCGCGGTGACGAAGATGTCGGCCTTGTCGGCGGCGTAGTCCATGGTGACGACCCGGTAGCCCTCCATCGCCGCCTGCAGCGCGCAGATCGGATCGACCTCCGTCACCCATACCTGCGCCGAGAGCGCGCGCAGGGCCTGGCTGCAGCCCTTGCCCACATCGCCGTAGCCACAGACGACCGCGATCTTGCCGGCGATCATGACGTCGGTGGCGCGCTTGATCGCATCGACCAGCGACTCGCGGCAGCCGTACAGGTTGTCGAACTTGCTCTTGGTGACCGAGTCGTTGACGTTGATCGCCGGGAAGGCGAGCTTTCCCTCCTTCGCCATCTGGTAGAGCCGCTTCACCCCGGTGGTGGTCTCCTCGGTCACACCGCGGATCTGACGGATGCGCGTCGAGTACCAGTGCGGGTCGGCCTTCAACCGCGCGCGGATGGCGCCAAAGAGCGCGCGCTCCTCATCGCTCGAGGGCTTGGCGATGACACTGGCATCGCTCTCCGCGCGCGCGCCGAGGTGCAGCAGCAGCGTCGCATCCCCGCCATCGTCCAGGATCATGTTGGAGCAGCCGCCGTCCGGCCAGTCGAAGATGCGATGGGTGTAATCCCAGTAGTCTTCCAGCGACTCGCCCTTCCAGGCGAACACCGCCGTGCCGCACGCGGCGATCGCCGCGGCGGCGTGATCCTGGGTGGAGAAGATGTTGCAGGAGGCCCAGCGCACGCTGGCGCCGAGTGCCTGCAGCGTCTCGATCAGCACCGCGGTCTGGATCGTCATGTGAAGCGAGCCCGAGATGCGCGCGCCGCGCAGCGGCTGCGTGGGGGCGAACTCCTCGCGGATCGCCATGAGCCCGGGCATCTCGGTCTCGGCGATCGCGATCTCCTTGCGCCCGAAGTCGGCGAGTGAGAGGTCGGCGACCTTGAAGTCGCCGCCGGGAGTCGCGGCTTTGGCGGGTTTCAGTGTGGCGTTCATGCTCGATGCTCCGGATCTGAGTGAGCGCCGTATCGATGATCCGCGTTCGGCTGAGCCTGGCGGGCCTCGCGCCCATCGGCGCCCTGCCCGTCGCAACGCTCCTCAGCCGGCGTGGCTGCAGCCACCGTGGCTGCGATACCTGATTCTAGGCGGCGCGTATCCCCTTGGCTTCTTCCGCGAGCGCCGCGGCGCGATCGGTGCGCTCCCAGGTGAACTCGGGCTCGCTGCGGCCGAAATGCCCGTAGCTCGCGGTCTTCTGGTAGATCGGCCGCACGAGGTCCAGCATCTCGCGCAGCCCGTAGGGCGTCAGGTCGAAGTGCTTGCGGACGATACGCGTCAGGTGCTCGGCGGAAAGGCGGCTCGTGCCGAAGGTCTCCACCATGATCGCGATCGGCTCCGCGACCCCGATGGCGTAGGACACCTGTACCTCGCACCGCTCGGCGAGGTCGGCGGCGACGATGTTCTTGGCGACGTAGCGC
>DASQRV010000496.1:0-2565 GCA_035642735.1 Steroidobacteraceae bacterium | reverse complement strand
AAGGTGTATGGGCAGAACCTCACCAACGTCAATAAGAGCACGTTCACGTCGAACTCGCAGTTTGCGCTGCAGGAGACCATCACCCGGCCGCGGGTGCTGGGGGTTCAGTTCGGGTACAAATTCTGAGCCCGGCTTCGCGCTAACATAGGGTGGCGAGGGGCCGGCGTATCCCGGGCCGGATGGAGGCGCGTATGGACCAGAACGCACCACGCAAGGTGGCGCTGATCGCCAACTGCCTCCTGAACCAGAACGCCAAGGTCTGCCAGGGCGCCAACTATCGGGGTGTGGTAAGTCCGGTGGTGGAGGCGCTGCGCCGCCGCGGCTACCTCCTGCAGCAGCTGCCCTGTCCCGAGCTCGCCTTTGCCGGTGTACGGCGCTGGTGGGCGGTCTACGAGCAGTACGACACCCCGGCCTACCGGGATCACTGCCGCCGGCTCGCGCAGGCGATCGCACCGCTGATCGAGGAGTATCTGCGCCGTGGCGATGAAGTGATCCTGATCGGCCTCGATGGCAGTCCCTCGACTGGCGTGCGCTTTACCTCGAGCGCCCCTGACTGGGGTGGTCGGCCCAACCGTCCGCAGGATGACTGGCAGATCGTGCCGCGCCGGGGAATCTGGATCGAGGAGCTCGAGGCTGAGCTTGCGCGGCGCGGCCTGCCACCGCTGCCGGCCACGGGCTGGGCACTCGACATGGGCCGCTTCGATGAGGCCGGCTCGCGGCGCGACCTGGAGGAGTTTCTCGACCGCCGCGAGATCGCGGCCGGCTCACGCGGCGAGAATCCGGCGGACCCGTGAGCCACGACGCGCGCGGCTGGCGGATCGCGCTGGTGCCCGACACATTGATCAATGCGCCGGCCCGGGCCTCACCGGCGTCACCGGACGTGCTCGGCGTGCTCGAGCGGAACGGCTATGGGGTGCTGCAGCTCCCGCCGCCGGGCGAGCACCGGCGGCTGCTCGCCGTGATCGCCGATCAGGTCGCGGAGTATGCGCATCATGGCTACGCGGTGGTCGCGATCGGGGTGCGCGGGGAGGCCGGCGATGGCCTTCACTGGCGCCGCCTCGCGCCGCTCCTGCGACGCCGCGGCGTCACTCTGCCGCCTCGTCACATCATCCGCCCGGACTTCGACGCCGGGGCCGAGGGGCAGCGGCTCGCCGCTTTCCTCACCGGCTACGATCTGCCGCTCGTTGAGCAACGCCGCTGGCGGGTGTAGCGCCCTCTGCGCCACTGAGCACTATCGTCACCGCATCGAGCACGTTGGAGTAAGGCGTTTCATGGAGTACCTCCGCTTCGGACAGACGGGCCTCGAGGTGTCGCAGCTTTGCCTCGGCACGATGGCGATGGGCAGCTCCGCCTGGAAGGGCTGGGTGCTGGATGAGGCCGCATCGCTCCCGATCCTGCGGCGGGCGCTCGACCTCGGCGTCACTTTCTTCGACATGGCCGACTGGTACTCGACCGGTCGCAACGAGGAGGTTGTGGGCCAGAACCTGCTGAAGATGAGCCCACGCGACCGGCTGGTGCTCGCGACCAAGGTCTACTACCCGATGAGCGAGGACCCGAACGACCGTGGCCTCTCGGCACAGCACATCGCGACTTCGATCGACCGGTCGCTGGCGCGGATCGGTACCGACTACCTCGACCTCTACGTGATCCATGCCTTCGATGTGGAGACACCTGTCGAGGAAACGATGGAGGCGCTGCACGCCACGATCCGTGCAGGTAAGGTGCGCTACCTCGGCGCCTCCACGATGTACGCGTGGCAGTTCGCGAAGATGAACAATTTGGCAGCGATAAACGGCTGGACGCCCTTCGTCAACATGCAGTGCCAGTACAACCTGCTCTACCGGGAGGAAGAGCGGGAAATGCTGCCTTACTGCTACGACCAGGGGATCGGCGTCACGACCTTCAGTCCTCTCGCGCGCGGTTTTCTCGCACGCGCGGGCGGCACCCCGCGCACGGCGCACGACCCCTACCAGGAATACTACGGCGATGACATCGATCGCGAGATCGCACGGCGCGTGCGCGAAGTAGCCGCCCACCGTGGCGTGACAATGGCGCACGTCGCGATGGCCTGGGTCGCGGGCAGCCCCAACCCGAACGTGCCGATCGTCGGTGCTTCGAAGACCTCGCAGCTCGAGGTTGCCGTCGAGGCGCTCGAGCTGCGGCTCGATGCCGCGGAGCGGGCGTTCCTCGAAGCGCCCTACCGGCCGCGCGATGTGATCAATGACCAGAACCCGCTGCGACGCCCCCGCGCGCTGCATCCGGGGTGAGCTCAGGGCCAGCGTCCGTCAGGCGTTCAGCCACGGGCTGTCCTCGCGGACTTCGATCAGGGTCGGACGATCCGCGGTGAGTGCTGTCTGCACGGATTGAGCGAGGTGCTCAGCGCTCGCCGCGCGGGTAGCATGACAGCCGAGGCTCTCCGCCAGACCCACGAAGTCAGGGCTTACGGGCTCGACGCCGATCCGCGGAATGTGCCGCTCGTCCATCCCGTCCGCGATCGCCTTCAGGGCATCGTTGTTCCATACGATCACCGGAAGTGCGAGGTGCTCTTCAGCGGCCGTGGCGAGC
>DASQRV010000495.1:0-4706 GCA_035642735.1 Steroidobacteraceae bacterium | reverse complement strand
GCCTTCGATTTCGCGGCCATCCCCAACCACGGCGTGGGGCTCGCGCGGCTCGAGTTCATCATCAACCGCATGATCGGCGTGCACCCCAAGGCGCTGCTCGAGTACGAGCGCCTGGACGCGGATCTCAAGGAGCAGATCGGCGCGCAGATGGCCGGTTACTCGGACCCGGTGGGCTTCTACGTCGAGAAGCTGGCCGAAGGCGTCGGACAGATCGCCGCCGCCTTCGCCCCGGAGCCGGTCATCGTGCGCCTGTCGGACTTCAAATCCAATGAGTACGCCAACCTCATCGGCGGGACGCGCTACGAGCCGCACGAGGAGAACCCGATGCTCGGCTTCCGCGGCGCCTCGCGCTACATCGACGAGAGCTTCCGGCCGTGCTTCGAGCTCGAGTGTCGCGCCATCCGCCGGGTGCGCGAGACCATGGGGCTCACCAACGTGCAGGTGATGGTGCCCTTCGTGCGCACGCTCGCCGAGGCGCGCGCGGTCACCGAGCTCCTCGCGGCGAACGGCCTCGAGCGTGGCAAGAGCGACCTGAGCGTCATCATGATGTGCGAGCTGCCGACCAACGCGCTGCTGGCCGAGAAGTACCTGCAGTATTTCGATGGCATGTCGATCGGCTCGAACGACATGACGCAGCTCACACTCGGGCTCGACCGCGACTCGGCCATCGTGGCGCGCGACTTCGATGAGCGCGACGAGGCGGTGCGGGCGCTGCTCGCCATGTCGATCGCCGCGTGCCGCAAGCTGCACAAGTACGTCGGCATCTGCGGCCAGGGACCCTCAGACCACCCGGATCTCGCGCGCTGGCTGGTCGATCAGGGCATCGAGAGCATGTCGCTCAACCCGGACACGGTCGTCGAGACCTGGCTGTTCCTCGCGCAGCCCGCCAGCCCCCGCAAGTCCTCCTGACGCCGCGCGGCGCCGGCGGCCGGCGGCGCGCCGCACGCGCGTTGATTGCTCAGCTGCGCGAGAGATGGCGGATCCTGGCTTCGGAGGCCTCGCGATCGCGGTCGTCGAAGGGCTCGATTGTGACCTCCGCGAGGGTCGACTGATCGAGACAGCGGAGATTGACGCTGTAGCCGTCGGGGTTGGAGCGCGGCACGTAGAACGATTTCACCCCGCAGCGGCTGCAGAACAGGTGCCGGGCACTGCCGGTATTGAAGCGGTACTCGCTGAGTGCCTCCGCGCCGCGCAGCAGGCGAAAGCGGGCGCGCGGCACGATCAGGTGCAGGTAACCGCTCATGCGGCAGATCGAGCAGTTACACTCACTCACCGTCACGCGTGCCGGGGCCTCCACCTCGAAGGCGATCGCGCCGCAGTGACAGCCGCCGCGGTGCGTGACGAGCCCGTCAGACACTGATACCGCCTCCCCAGGCGGGCAGGAACAGCCGCGCGCGGTAATGGCGCAGCTCGCGGATGGATTCCTGGATGTCTGCCAGGGCGAGATGCGTTCCCTGCTTCACGAAGCTCTCCGCCACCGGCGGGGCCCAGCGGCGCGCCAGCTCTTTCAGCGTGCTGACATCGAGATTGCGATAGTGGAAGAAGCGCTCGAGATCCGGCATGTAACGGGCCAGAAAGCGCCGGTCCTGGCAGATGCTGCTGCCGCACATCGGGGAGCTCCCCGGGTTCACCAGCGGCGTGAGGAACTCGAGCGTGCGCTGCTGTGCTTCGGCGACGCTCACCCGGCTGGCACGCACCCGGGCGAGGAGGCCCGAGGAGCCGTGCTGGCGCTGGTTCCACTCATCCATGCGCGCGAGCACCTCATCGCTGTGATGGATCGCTAACACCGGCCCTTCGGCGACGATCGCCAGGTCCTTGTCGGTCACGATCGTCGCGATCTCGATGATCGCGTCGGAGTCGGGCTTCAGGCCCGTCATCTCCAGATCGATCCACACGAGGTAGTCGCCGCTTGGCATGTCTACTCGCTCTATGATGCAGGTTGGGAGGAACGGATTTGAGCGCGGAAACGCCGTGCAGTCTAGCAGAGGCGGCGGGCGGACCTGAGCGATGACGGCGACCGTCATCGGCTCGGTGATCGCGACCTTCGGCCGTCACCTGGTGGTGCGTACCGCGGAGGGCGCACAGCTAAAGGCGCGCCCGTTCGGCCGCACGCTCGGGGTCGTGTGTGGCGATGAGGTCCGCTGCCGCGTCGATCGGCAACACGAGGAGGTGCACGTCATCGAGGTGCTGCCACGGCGCAACGCGCTGTGGCGTGCCAACGCCCGCGGGGGTGCGGAGGCCGTGGTCGCCAACCTCACGGAGCTGCTCGTGGTGCTCGCACCGCTGCCGCTCCCGGACCTGTTCGTCACCGACCGCTATCTGTGCGCGGCGACCGCCGCCTCAGTGCCGGCGACTCTCATCGTAAACAAGTCCGACCTCGGCATCGATGCCGCGCTCGCCGCGGAGCTCGACGCCTACGCCGCGGCGGAATATGCCGCCCTCTCCTGCTCGGCTGCGAGCGGTGCCGGCATGAGCGAGCTGGTCGCGGCCCTCGGGCCCGGCACGGTCGCCGCGCTCGTCGGGCAGTCAGGTGTCGGTAAGTCGTCGCTGGTGCGTTGCCTGCTGCCAGACGCGGAGGTAGCGGTCGGCGAGCTCGTGCGCGCCGAGGAAGGCCGCCATACCACCACCGCCGCGCGACTCTTCGATCTGCCAAACGGCGCAGCGCTCATCGACTCGCCGGGGGTACGCGATTTCGCCCCGGCAGTGAGCGCGCTCGATGAGCGCACGCTCGGCTTTCCGGAAGTGGCGCGCCTCGCCGCCGGCTGCCGCTTCAGCGACTGCCGCCACATGCGCGAGCCGGGTTGCGCGGTACGCGCGGCGGCGGAGGATGGCAGCTGGCATGCGCGGCGCTACGAGAGCTACCGCCGGCTGCGCCGTCTGCACGAGCAGCTCGCCGCAACCCGCGGCCGCCGGTGAGCCCGGATCTAGAGCGACTGCCGTCCGGCGAGCGCGTGCGCAAGCGTGCCGCCGTCGACGTACTCGAGCTCTCCGCCGAGCGGGACGCCGTGGGCGATGCGGCTCGCGCGCACGCCGCGCCGCGCGGCGAGCTCACTCAGGTAGTGTGCGGTCGCCTCGCCCTCGACCGTCGAGTTGGTGGCGACGATCAGCTCGCGCACGACGCCTTCGGCGAGTATCGCCTCGAGCTCGCGCACGCCGAGCTGCTCGGGGCCGATGCCATCGAGCGGTGAGAGATGTCCCATCAACACGAAATAGCGCCCGCGATAGCTGCCCGAGGACTCGATCGCGACTACATCGGCGGGCGACTCGACTGCGCACAACAGCGCAGCATCGCGCTGCGCAGCCGCGCAGATCACGCACAGCTCGCCCTCGGTCAGCATCCGGCAGCGTCGGCAGCGGGACACCGAATCGAGCGCCGCGGCGAGCGCCTGCGCGAGCACCCGTGCCCCGGGGCGTCCCTCCTGCAGCAAGTGAAACGCCATGCGCTGCGCGGTCTTCGGTCCCACGCCAGGAAGCGTCCGCAGCGCCTCGATGAGCGCTGCGAGGTGCGGTGAATGCTTCATCGCACGCTCAGAACGGCAGCTTCATTCCCGGCGGCAGCTGCAGTCCCGCGGTGAGGCTCGCCATCTTCTCCTGTACCCGCGCCTCGACCTTGTGCACGGCGTCGTTGGCGGCTGCCGCGATCAAGTCTTCGAGCATTTCACGGTCCTCGGCGCTGACCGCGGGCTCGATCTGTACTCGCTTCACCTCGTGACGGCCGTTCATGGTGACCTTCACCATGCCGCCACCCGCCTCACCGATCACCTCGATGTTGGCGATCTCGGCCTGGGCCTTCTGCATATTGGCCTGCATGGCCTGGGCCTGCTTCATCAGATTATTGAAGTTACCTGGCATGGAATAGCTCACCTGTGGCGGGGCGCGGGGCTGCCGCCGTGGACTTGAGAACCCTCATTTTACCGGGCGCACGGTCTCCGGCAGCACGGCAGCGCCGAAGCGCTCGCGCAGGCCTTTGACGCCCGCGTCTTCACCGAACGCGCGTCGTGCGGCCGTGAGCTCCGCTTCGCTGGCACGCCGTTGCGCCTGCGCCGGGGTCTCGCCGCCCGCGGCCGCTCCGGCCTGGAATTCGAGCCGCACGGTGGTACCGAAATGGCGCGAGAGTGCCTGTGCGAGCTTGTCCTCGGTCGCGGTCGTGCGTACCAGCTGGTGGCGCGAATCGAGCCCGAGACGCACCAGGGCGCCCTGGCGGCCGAGAAACACACAGTGGGTGGCGAGCTGCCGTGCCGCCCCGGTGAGCTCGAGCTGGGCCACGATCGCGGCCCACCCGCCACCCTCTCCCGTTGCAGCGACCGGCGCGCCGGCGGTACTCCCGACCCCGTCAGGGACCGCGGCCGCCGCCGCGGCGCCCTGGGGCAGGGCCGCCGGGACCGTGCGTGCCTGCTCCGGCGCGTCTGCCGGACGGAAGGCGAGCATCCGCAGGAGTGTCATCGCAAAACCGCTGCGAGGATCGGGCGCGAGCCCCAGGTCGCGCCGGCCGATGATTGCCGTCTGGTAAAAGAGCTGCACGTCCTCGGGGGAGACTTCGGCGGCCAGCCGCGCGAGCAGCTCCGGCGCATACAGCTCGTCGCCTTCAAAGCTCCCAACCGCCTGGCGCAGGCCGACACGCACCAGCAGCCCCGCGAGCGCATGGAGCACCTGAGCGTAGTCGGGCGCGAATTCCTCGAGCGACTGCGCACAGCGGAGGAGCTCCG
>DASQRV010000494.1:0-4148 GCA_035642735.1 Steroidobacteraceae bacterium | reverse complement strand
AAGTGACAGCACGCTCACGCGCAGCTCCGTCGTGAACTCCCCCGGCGTGAGCGCCATCGCGATGAGCACCGCGCCCATGCCGGCGAGCGCTGCGTAGCTCGCCCAGGGGAAGAGCCACATGCTGATCGCCGGCTCCGGCTCGCCGCGTGCCTCACGCGAGCGGCGCAGACGGATGTGCGCAAGCGCCACGATCATGTAGACGAACACCATCAGTGTCCCCGAGGCGTTCACGAGGAAGGCGAACACCGTTTGCGGGGAGGCGATCGCGGCCAGGATGCCAAGCACCCCGGCGATACTCCCGATCCACACCGATCGCGTCGGCACACGCCGCGCATTGAGCTGCACCAGCCATTGCGGGGCATCGCCGTGCTCGGCCAGCCCCAACAGCACGCGCGAGCACACGTAGAACGCGGAGTTGAGGCACGACAGCACCGCGGTGAGGATGATGGCGCTCATGGCGAGGCTCGCCCCGTGGAAGTGCATGGTGGTGAGCGCGAGAGTGAACGGCGATTCACCGGGGCGCACGTAGATCCACGGGACGACGGTGACGATGAGCAGCACCGAACCCACGTAGAAAGTGAGAATGCGGACGATGACCGAGGTGCTCATACGCGCCACCGCGCGCGCCGGCTCACGTGACTCGGCGGCCGCGATGGTGGTGATCTCCGCGCCGGTGAGGGAGAAGTACACCGTGACCGCGCCCGCGAGCACCGACAGCCAGCCTTTCGGCACGAAGCCGCCGTAGCGCGTGAGGTTGGCAAACGTCGGCCCGGTGGGCGAGGTGTAGCCGCACACGAAGGCCGCCGCCAGCGCGATGAACACGATTATCGCCGCCACCTTGATCGAGGCGAACCAGAACTCGAACTCGCCATAAGAGCGGGCCGACATGAGATTGACGACGGTCATGATGGCCATGAGCACGACCCCGAGCAGCCAGGTGGGCAGTCCCAGCCAGCCGTGCAGGATCGTGGCACCGGCGATCGCCTCCACGGGCACGACGATGATCCAGAAGTACCAGTACAGCCACCCGGCGACGAAGCCGGCCCAGGGACCGAGGCCGACGCGGGCAAACTCGGTGAAGGAGCGCACGGCCGGCAGCGCCACCGCCATCTCGCCCAGCATGCGCATCACCAGCAGCACCAGCGTGCCGGTGATCAGATAGCTCAGCACGATGGCGGGCCCGGTCGCGGCGATCGCGGCGCTGCTGCCGACGAACAGCCCGGCGCCGATGATGCCGCCGATCGAGATCATCGTGACGTGGCGCGGTTGCAGTAAGCGGCTGAGTTCCGGCATGTCTTCCCCGTTATTTCGGCAGACGGCGCTGCGCGCGCAGCGCATGACCGAGCGATGCGGCCTGTGCGCTCTGCAGCAGCAGCGGCGCGAGCTTCGCGCGCAGCTGCGTCAGGGTCCAGCGGCTGGTCGGCGCCGAGATATTCAGCGCCGCCAGTGGCTGACCGTCCTCCCCGAGCACCGGGGCGGCGATCGTGAGATCGCCACGGTAGTACTCCTGATCCGACCAGGCGTAGCCGCAATCGCGGGCCGCCTGGATGCGCTTCCAGATCTGCTGCGGGTCGGTGAGGGTGGTCGGCGTGAGGGCGGCCGGGCGTGAACGGCCGAGAATGCGCCGCGCCAGTGCGGGCGGCAGTAGCGAGAGGTAGGCGCGTCCCGAGGCCGTGCAGTACATCGGCAGCCGTCGCCCGACCGGCATGTGAATGTAGAACGGCCTGAGGCTCGGGAAGCGCGCGATGAAAACCATGTCGGTGCCGTCGGGCTCGGACAGGCTCACCGACTCGCCACTCGCCTGGTTCAGTTCGATGAGATGCGCGGTCGCGTGCTCGAGCAATGCGTGCCCCGAGAGATACGCCTCGGTGAGTGACAGCGCGCGCGGCGTCAGCACCCAGCGACGCAACCGCGCGTCGCGCCGCAGGTAGCCGAGGCGCACCAGGGTGTGGATGCAGCGCTGTGCGGAGCTGGTGCTCATGCCGGCCGCCACGGCGAGCTCCGCGAGACTCAGGGTGCGCCGCTCGCCACCGAAGGTCTCGAGCATGGCGAGCGCCTTCTGCACCGAGCGGTTGAACAGCGGGTCGCGCGCGCGCAGTGCAGCTTCCGGGCGCGACGAGCGCTTCATCGTCGGCAGTATAGTTGTATCGATAATCGATAGTCTACGCGGTGAGGCGCGTGAGCCCCCCCATCCACGGCGCGAGCGCTGCGGGCACCTCCACCGAGCCATCCGCCTGCTGGTAGTTCTCGAGGACGGCGACCAGCGTGCGCCCGACCGCGAGCCCGGAGCCGTTGAGCGTATGGACCGGCTCGGGCTTGCCGCTCACGGGGTTGCGCCAGCGTGCCTGCATGCGCCGCGCCTGGAAGGCCTCGCAATTGCTGCAGGATGAGATTTCGCGGTAGCGCTGCTGCGAGGGCAGCCACACCTCGATGTCGTAGGTCTTGGCGCTGCCGAAGCCGACATCGCCGGCGCACAGCGCCACCCGGCGGTGAGGAATCTCGAGCCGCCGCAGCACCGCCTCCGCATTGGCCGTGAGTTCCTCGAGCGCGGCATAGGATTCTGCCGGGCGCACGATGTGCACCAGCTCCACCTTGTCGAACTGATGATTGCGGATCATGCCGCGCGTGTCCTTGCCGGCCGCCCCGGCTTCCGAGCGGAAGCACGGCGTGTGCGCCACGTACTTCAGCGGCAGCGCTTCCGCGGCCAGGATCTCACCGCGCACCAGGTTGGTGACCGGCACCTCCGCGGTCGGAATGAGAAAGTACGGGTGCGGACCGCCCGTTGCCGCGAACAGGTCCGCTTCGAACTTTGGCAGCTGCCCGGTGCCGATGAGCGCCTCCGGCCGCACCAGGTACGGCACGTGCACCTCGGTATAACCGTGCTCGCGGGTGTGCAGGTCGAGCATGAACTGCGCCAGTGCGCGATGCAGCCGTGCCACCTGGCCACGCATCACGACGAAGCGCGCGCCGGCGATGCGCGCCGCGGCCGCGAAATCGAGGCCGCCGAGCCGCTCACCGATTTCCACGTGATCGCGTACCGCAAAATCGCAGCGGCGCGGCTCTCCCCAGCGCGCGATCTCGCGGTTGGCACTCTCGTCCACACCATCCGGCACCGACTCGTCGAGCAGGTTGGGGAGCCCGAGCTGCCACTGCTCGAGCTCGCGCTGCACACCCTCGAGCTCGGCTTCCGCGCCGCTGAGCTGTGCGGTGAGGTCCTCGCCGCGCGCGATGAGCGTCGTCATATCCTCGCCGCGCGCCTTGGCCATGCCGACCGCCTTGGCATTGGCGTTGCGCTCGGCGCGCAGTCGGTCCACCTCCACGGCCCAGGGCTTGCGTTTTTCCTCCAGCGCCCGGAGCGCACTCACATCGAGCACGAAGCCGCGCCGCGCCAGGTTGCGCGCCACGGCGTCCGGATCGGTACGCAACAACTTCGGATCGATCACTGCGCTTCAGCCTTTCGTCGGCGCTCGCGTCCGCAGCCGCGCGAGCGCTTCCCCTATTTTGATTTCCAGCCCGCGCGGGACGGGTCGATAGTATCGCCGATCCGGCAGCTGATCCGGCAGATAGCGCTCGCCGGCCGCGAAGGCCTCCGGCTCATCGTGCGCGTAGCGATAGCCCCGCCCGTAGCCGAGGTTCTTCATCAGCCGCGTCGGCGCATTGCGCAGCCGCAGCGGTACATCGAGCGTGCCGAACTCCTCGACGTCCGCCATCGCCTCGCCCATCGCGACATAGACCGCGTTGCTCTTCGGCGCGCAGGCGAGGTAGACCACCGCGGTCGCGATCGCGAGCTCGCCCTCGGGGGTCCCCATGCGCTCGTACGCCTCCCAGGCCTCGAGACTCAGCGCGAACGCGCGGGGATCGGCGAGCCCGATGTCCTCCACCGCCATGCGCGCCACCCGCCGGGCGATGTACAGCGGGTCACAGCCACCATCGAGCATGCGGCAGAGCCAGTAAAGCGCGCCGTCGGGATCGGAGCCGCGCACGGCCTTGTGGAGCGTGGAAATCTGGTCGTAGAACTGGTCGCCGCCCTTGTCGAAGCGCCGGTGCGTGCCGCTTGCCACCTCCTGCGCCGCGGCGAGCGTCAGCTGGCGTGTGCCGGCCGCCTCCGCGAGGCTCGCGGCGAGCTCCAGCATGTTGAGCGCGCGGCG
>DASQRV010000493.1:0-4673 GCA_035642735.1 Steroidobacteraceae bacterium | reverse complement strand
GGGCTGATGGCGGTAGGCGAGGCGGCGTGCGTGTCGGTGCACGGCGCCAATCGCCTGGGCTCCAACTCGCTGCTCGACCTGGTGGTCTTCGGGCGCGAGGCGGCGCGCCGCTGCGCCGAGCTGATCAAGCCCGCAAGCCTGCAGCGGCCGCTCGCTGCCGACGCCGGCGAGGGCGCGCGGGCGCGACTCGAGCGGCTGCGCACCGCGAACGGCACCCGCGCCACCGCCGCCATACGGCTCGAGATGCAGAAGACCATGCAGCTCGATGCCGCGGTGTTCCGCACCGGCGAGAGTCTCGGCCAGGGGATCGAGCGCATCGGCGCGACCTTCGCCTCCTTCGCTGACGTGCGCGTGAGCGACCGCTCGCTGATCTGGAACAGCGATCTCATCGAGACGCTCGAGCTCGAGAACCTGCTGTTGCAGGCGACCGCCACCATCCACTCGGCGGCCAATCGCACCGAGAGCCGCGGCGCGCACGCCCGCGAGGATTTTCCGCAGCGCGACGACATCAACTGGCTGAAGCACACGCTCGTGTGGGTGGATGGACCGGCGCGCGCCCGTTTCGACTATCGCCCGGTGCATCTCAACACCCTGACGCGCGACGTGGAGCCGATCCCGCCGCGGCCACGCACCTACTGAAGGATCCGTGATGGCCGAATTCCGCCTGCCCGCCAACTCACGCCCCGTCAAAGGCATCACGCACCCGCCGCCTGCCGGTGCCGGCGCGGTCCGCAGCTTTCGCGTCTATCGCTTCGATCCCGACTCCGGCCAGAATCCGCGCGTCGATACTTTCCTGCTCGATGCGAAGAGCATGGGCCCGATGGTGCTCGATGCGCTCATCCAGATAAAGAGCGTGATCGACTCCTCGCTCACCTTCCGCCGCTCCTGCCGCGAGGGCATCTGCGGCTCGTGCGCCATGAACATCAACGGCATCAATCGCCTTGCTTGTACCACTTCCATGCAGGATCTGCGCGGGGAGGTGCGTATCTATCCGTTGCCGCACATGCCGGTGGTGAAGGACCTGGTACCCGACCTCACCAATTTCTATGCGCAGTACGCCGCGGTGAAGCCCTGGCTGCAGGCCCACACGCCTCCGCCGCCGGATCGTGAGCGGCTGCAATCGAAGGAGGACCAGGAGAGGATCGACCGCCCGGCAGCCTGTATTCTGTGCGCCTGCTGCTCGACCGCCTGCCCGAGCTACTGGTGGAACAGCGAGCGCTTCCTCGGCCCCGCGGCGCTCCTGGCCGCCTACCGCTGGATCATCGACAGCCGTGACGAAGCCAGCGGCGAGCGGCTCGACGAGCTGGAAGATCCCTTCCGCCTTTATCGCTGCCATACCATCATGAACTGCACGGATGTGTGCCCCAAGGACCTCAATCCCGCCCGCGCCATTGCCGAAATCAAGAAGATGCTGGTCGGGCGCCAGGGGTGAAGGTGTCGGAACGCGGCAGGACAATCATCGACGATGGGGGCACGGCAGCGCCTGGCGTGATCGCGCCCCTGCGCTGGCGGTGCCGCCGGGGCATGAAGGAGCTCGACGTGTTGCTCGAGCGCTTTGCGCAGCAGGTGCTGCCGCGGGCGAGCCCGGCCGAATGCCGGGTATTCGCGGAGCTCCTGGCGCTTCCCGACCCTCTCCTGGCGGGCTACCTGCTGGGGGGCGAACCCCCTGCCGAGCCCCACCTGGCGCAGGCCATCGGCCAGATACGCGCATTATGTCGATTGGCTGATGGGTCGGCTGTATTCTGATGGGATTACACGGACGCCACCCCGATATGCTGAACTTTCACAGAAGGTCACAGTCTATTCTCGCGGAAGCGCGGCGGCCCTCCGTTTGGGAGTAGAGGGCGCGCATGAGCGCGGACGCTAGTGATCTCAGCCTGGTACGCCGCGTGCAACGCGGTGATAAGGGGGCGTTCGATGCGCTGGTGCTCAAGTACCAGCACAAACTGGTCAAGCTGGTCATGCGCTATGTGCGCAACCCGGCTGAAGCCGAGGACATCGCTCAGGAAGCCTTCATCAAGGCTTATCGGGCGCTGCCCCAGTTTCGTGGCGACAGCGCTTTCTACACGTGGCTGTATCGCATAGCCATCAACACCGCGAAGAACGCCGTGGTATCGCGCGATCGCAGCCCCGTCGAATATGACCTCGACCGCAACAACAACGATGAGTCCTACGACATGCAAGGCCGGATGAAAGATTCCGAAACCCCCGAGGGTCTGGTGTTGACGGACGAGATCCGCTCGACCGTCAACGCCGCCATCGATGCCCTGCCCGAGGACCTGCGCACCGCGATCGTGCTGCGCGAGCTCGAGGGGCTTTCCTACGAGGAGATTGCCGCCGCCATGGACTGCCCGGTCGGCACGGTGCGCTCGCGGATCTTCAGGGCGCGCGAAGCCATCGACCGGCGCTTGCGGGAAGTGTTCGAAGGCGGCCTGGGCCGCGCCGAGGAGCTGGGATGAACGAGGAGCTCGACAGTCAGCTGTCCGCGATGTTCGACGACGAGCTGCTGCCGGCAGAGTGCGAGCTGCTGGCGCGACGTCTGTCGCGCGATGAGTATCTGAAGGCCCGCTGGGGCCGCTACGCGATCGTCGGCGCGGTGATCCGTGCCGAGCGGGGCGTGCGTCTCAACGCGCCGCTTGCCGGGCGCGTCAATGCGGTGCTGCTCGCCGAGCCGGCGCTCGCCGCCCACACCGCGCCGCGCGATCGGAGTCGTGCGCCGGTGCGCTGGTGGCGGCCGCTCGCGGGCGCTGCGGTCGCCGCGGGCGTCGCAACGGTTTCCATCCTGTGGCTGCGCACGCAGGCGCCGCTGTCCGGAGCGCCGCTCGTGACGCAGCTCGCGGCGCCGGGGCAGACTACCCTGCCGACCGCCGCGGCTTCCGGGCAGGGCGACAGTTACGTCGTGCCGCGTCCCAGGCCTGCGGCCGTCGCAGTACCGAGCACCGAGCTCGCGAACTACGTCGTGGCGCACAGCATGTTCTCGACCCCGGTCGCGCGCCGGAATCTGCTGTCGGCCTTCATGACGAGCGAGTCGGCCGGCGCCGGCACGGAAGAACCGCAGAGCGATGTCAAGGCCATCGCGCAGTAGCGGGCGTCTCGCCGGCCTGGCGCTCGCCTGGGCGGTGGCCAGCGTCGCCGCGGCCGAGGAGCCGGCGCAGAAGCGATCGGTCGAGTACTCCCCGACCGGGTGGCTCGAGCGTATGGACCAGGCGCTCACCTCGCGCAACTACGACGGCACCTTCTCGCACTGGCAGGGTGGTCGCGTCGAGATGCTGCGCATCATCCATCGCGTGCAGGACGGCATCGTGTCCGAGCGCCTCGCTTCGCTCGATGGGTCGGGGCGTGAGTTCATCCGCACCGGCGCGAGCCTCACCTGCTACCTGCCCGACCGGCGCACCGTACTGGTCGAGCAGCGCCCGTCCGAGGAATCGCTGGTCAGCTTCCCGACGGTCAACGATCAGACGGCGAGCTTCTACGACATCCGCGAAGTGGGCCACATGCGGCTCAACCACCGCGACACGCACGTCATCGCCGTGTCGCCCAAAGACGAGTATCGCTACGGCTACCGGCTGTGGGTCGATGAGTCCACCGCCATGCCGCTGAAGTCGCAGCTGGTCGATCCCCACGGTCAGGTGATCGAGCAGATCGTGTTCGCGAGCCTGACGCTGTCCGCGCGCATTGCCGATGCGGCCTTTCGCCCGGACATCTCGACCGAGGGATTCCAGTGGCTGCGCGCCGATGCAACGCCGCATCCGCAGCCGGGCACGTCCGCGCTCGCCTGGAGCGCCACGAGCCTGCCGCCGGGCTTCCGCATGACCGTCCGCTCGGCGCAGATCCTGCCGGGCTCCGTCGGCGCCGTCGATCACCTGGTGTTCACCGACGGCTTCGCCTCCGTGTCGGTGTTCGTCGAAAGACAGCCGGCGCCGTCCGGACAGCCGCCGGTGCCGGAATCCGCCACCGTCGGCTCTTCCTCCGCGTTCTCAACCGTGGTAGACGGCCACAAGATCACCGCGGTCGGCGAGGTGCCGCCCGCCACGGTGCGCTTCATCGCCGGCCAGCTCAAGGCACAGGGAGCCGCGGCCGCGGGTCGCTGAGCGTGGCCGCCGGGAGGCTCACGGTCGTGCACCGGCGCGACTGTCAACTGTGCGATGAGATGCTGGAAGAGCTCGCCGCCCTCGGCCGGCGCTTGCCGCTGCCACCCCTCGAGGTGGTCGACGTCGACTCAGATCCACAGCTCAAGCGCCGATACGGTCTCGAGGTACCGGTACTGTTGCTGGACGGTACGGTGGTCTGCCGACACCGCCTGGACCTCAAGGAGCTGACGCGGCTGCTGCGCGGCTAGCGCGGCCCCCCTATAATCCGCCCGGCCGCAGAACTTCCGGGCGCGGCAACACGCGGCGGTAGTCAGCGCAGGTCATGCGGCACATACGTAATTTTTCCATCATCGCGCACGTCGACCACGGCAAATCGACCCTCGCCGACCGCTTCATCCAGCTGTGCGGGGGCCTGGCGGACCGGGAGATGCAGGCCCAGGTGCTCGACTCCATGGAGCTCGAGCGCGAGCGCGGGATCACCATCAAGGCGCAGAGCGTCACGCTTTATTACACCGCACGCGACGGCGAACGTTATCAGCTCAACATGATCGATACGCCGGGGCACGTGGACTTCTCCTACGA
>DASQRV010000492.1:0-3758 GCA_035642735.1 Steroidobacteraceae bacterium | reverse complement strand
CGGGTGCGTCGATTTGAAAGTCACCGTGTCGATCACCGGCACATCCCACTTGTCGAAGCGGATGCCGAGATCACGCTCGATCCAGGGGAAGGCGTTCTCCTGGCCGATGGCGAGGATCACATCGTCCGCCGGCAGGAACTCTTCGCCGACGACACGCTCGGCGCTGATGCGGCCCTGCGCGTCGAGCTCGTACTCCATCTTGTCGAACTGCATGCCGACGAGACGGCCGTTCTCGATGACGAACGCCTTGGGCGAGCGGTTGACGACGATCGCGACACTCTCCTCCTCGGCGTCCTCGAGCTCCCACTCCGAGGCCTTGAAGAAGCCGCGCGGCTTGCGCGCCATCACCTTGACGCTCTCGGCGCCGAGCCTGAGGCTGGTGCGGCAGCAGTCCATGGCGGTGTTGCCCACGCCGATGATGAGCACACGCTTGCCGATCCTGTCGATGTGCCCGAAGGCCACCGACTCGAGCCAGGCGATGCCGATGTGGATGTTGGCGGCACCTTCCTCGCGGCCGGGCAGCTTGAGCTCCTTGCCCTTCGGTGCTCCCGAGCCGACGAACACCGCATCGAAGCCGCCGTGGGTGAGCAGCTCGCGCATGCTCTTTACGGGAGTGTTGAGCCTGAGGTCGACCCCCATGTCGACGATCATGGCGATCTCCTCGCTCAGCACCGTCGCCGGGAGGCGGAAGGAGGGGATGTTGGTGCGCATGAGGCCGCCGGGCTCGCCGTACTGCTCGAAGATCGTGACCTCGTAGCCGAGCGGCATGAGATCGTTCGCGACCGTGAGCGAGGCGCAGCCGGCGCCGATGCAGGCGACGCGCTTGCCGTTCTTCAAACGCGGAATTTTCGGTAGCCGCGCGCTCACATCCTCGCGGTGGTCGGCGGCGACGCGCTTGAGGCGGCAGATCGCCACCGGTTTCTCCTCGATGCGCCCGCGCCGGCAGGCCGGCTCACAAGGCCGGTCGCAGACGCGCCCGAGAATGCCCGGAAACACGTTCGAGTGCCGGTTCACCATGTAGGCGTCGGTGAAGCGGCCCTGCGCGATCAAGCGGATGTATTCGGGAACATCGGTGTGAGCCGGGCAGGCCCACTGGCAATCTACAACTCGATGGTAATAGTCCGGATGGGAGGTGTCGGTCGGTTCCATTCAGTGCTCGGGCCTCATGCCCTCGAGCCCTCGGGCAGCAGCAGGGGATGGTGAGTATAGGGGCGCACGATGGCTTGTGATCGGCGTTAATGCGCGGAATGTCGCTCCGCGCACGGCCGAGGCACCTATATTGCGCTGCAGCAGCCGGGCCGTCCAGTGTGAGGCCTATACTCCAGGGCCCATGTCCGAGCCGGTCGCGACCGAGATCCGCCTGCGGCGCGCCTCGCGCGTGCTCGAGGTGACCTTCGCCGACGGCAGCCGCTTCGAGCTGCCCTTCGAGTACCTGCGCGTGCATTCGCCCTCAGCCGAAGTCAAGGGTCACGGACCCGGCCAGGAGGTGCTGGTCCTCGGCAAGGAGAACGTCGGCATCAGGGCCGTCGAGCCGGTCGGTCAGTACGCGGTGAAACTGGTGTTCGATGACGGGCACGACACCGGGCTCTACACCTGGAAGTATCTCCACGAGCTCGGCCGTGAGCGCGCCGAGAAGTGGGCGCGCTACCTTGCGCGCAAGGCGCGCGGCAGCAGCTGAATCGCGCGCCTGGCGGCGCGCGCCGTCATCGCTCGCGGACATGACTGTGAAGGGATTGTGCGGATGGCGAGGCCACGACCTAACTCGTGTATGAAGCGTGTTGCAATCAGCGCCGCGGCATACGGCTGCGCTGCCGGCGAGTGCGCCGCGCCTGCGGCGCGCCCGGCGTGCGCCTGTCATGCCCTGTGCGAACACCGCACAGGACGTGCGGTCGCAAAAAAAGCTGCGTGGTGCCCAAAAAGCAAAGCGGACCGGACATCGCTGTCCGGCCCGCTTGGCTGTGCAAGACCCCCCGTAACGGCCGCGATTTTGCGCGTGACTGCGGAAAAAAATCAACAGCGATCGCGACGGCGCGTCGCTCGCGATCGTCTAGAATGTGTCTGAATTCAGGATGACCCTTCCGACGACGGCCATGGCAGAGCAGCGCCCCACCACGGATTTCGGCTTCGAGCGCGTGCCCCTTGCAGAGAAAGCGCGCCCCGTCCGCTCCGTGTTCGACTCGGTGGTCGAGCGCTACGACCTGATGAACGACCTGATGTCCGCGGGCACGCACCGGCTGTGGAAGCGCTTCACGCTGGCGCTCGCGAATCTGCGGCCCGGGCAGCGGGCGCTCGATGTCGCCGCCGGCAGCGGGGATCTGGCCGCGGGTCTGGCACGACAGGTCGGCCCGCGGGGTTTCGTCGTGCTGAGCGACATCAACGCCGCGATGCTGGCGCGTGGCCGCGACCGGCTGATCGACGCCGGCATCGTCGGCAACGTCGGCTTCGTACAAGCCGACGCCGAGCGCTTGCCCTTTTCCGACGCGACTTTCGATTGCATCACCATCGGGTTCGGCCTGCGCAACGTCACCGACAAGCCGGCGGCGCTCGCGGCGATGCGCCGCGCATTGAAGCCGGGGGGACAGCTGCTCGTGCTCGAGTTCTCGCAGCCGCGCCTGCCCGCACTGAAGCCGCTCTACGACGCTTACTCCTTCCGCGTGCTGCCGTGGCTCGGCCGCACGGTGGCGGGTGACGAGGCGAGCTATCGCTACCTCGCCGAATCGATCCGCATGCACCCGGATGCCGACACCTTATTGCACATGATGCAGGCGGCGGGCCTCGACGCCTGCCGCTACCACAGCCTCGCGGGCGGCATCGTCGCGGTGCATCGCGGCTACCGCTCCTGAGCCAGGGCAACACCATGCTGATCTCGACGCTCGAGAACCTGTTGAACCGCGGCCTGCCGCGCTCGCCGCGGGCACGAGAGCTGCTTGCCACCCTCAGCGGACGCAGCGTGGCGCTGGTCGTGCCCGATGTCGTGCGGCTGCGCCTCACCTCGACCGGACAGACGCTGGCGGCGAGCCGCGACGATGCGGCCGCCGACGCCACACTCACGGGTGGCATGCTCAGCCTGCTCGCGCTCGCCAGTGACTCGGCGCAGGCCGTCGTGCAGCGCGGCGACGTCGGCATCAGCGGCGACAGCGAGGTCGCGCAGCGCTTCCGTGAGCTCGCGCAGCTGCTGCGACCGGACCCCGAGGAGGAGCTGTCGCTCCTTATCGGTGACGTGCCCGCCCACCAGCTCGCGCGACTCGCACGGCTCGGCATCTCCTTCGGCACGCGCGCCGCGGACACCACCTTGCGCAACCTCGCCGAGTACCTCGGCCACGAACGCGGCGACCTCGTGTCGCGCAACGAAGGCGAGCAGTTCCTGCGCGGCGTCGATGCAGTACGCGAGGGTGTCGATCGACTGCAGGCGCGCCTCGATCTGCTCGCGCGGCGACGCGGCGCCTCGTGACGCGGAGCGCGCCCCCGTGAAGCGGCGCGTGCTGGTGCGGCTGCTCGAGATCCAGCGCGTGCTGCTGCGGCACGGCCTGGACGACTACGTCCGCGCGACTCATCTCTACCGGCCGCTGCGCTTCCTGTTCTTTCTCTCGCCGCTCGTGTGGTTCGCGCGGCGCCGGGGCGCGAGCCGCGGCGCGCGCCTGCGCCTGGCGCTGCAGGAGCTCGGGCCGATCTTCGTGAAGTTCGGCCAGGCGGTATCCACGCGGCGCGACCTGCTGCCGCCGGACATCGCCGACGAGCTGGCAATGCTGCAGGACCGG
>DASQRV010000491.1:0-3700 GCA_035642735.1 Steroidobacteraceae bacterium | reverse complement strand
CGTCCGGCGACCGTGTCGATGAGGTGGCCGGCGCGGATCGCGATCGGGCGCTCGGCGGCAAACGCCGGGCCGGCGAGGCCCGCCACGAGGAGCAGCAGCGCACCGACCACGGACCTCGCTTCCATCTGCCGCGCAGGTCGCGACGCCTCACGGCCGGGTGATCCTCGCCTCCAGCCTCGGCACGGGCTTCGAGTGGTACGACTTCTTCCTGTATGGCTCGCTGGCAGCAATCATCTCGAAGCAGTTCTTCGCCGGCGTGAACGAAACCAGTGCGTTCATCTTCGCACTGCTCACGTTCGGGGCCGGCTTCGCGGTGCGGCCGTTCGGCGCGCTGGTTTTCGGCCGGCTCGGCGATCTGGTCGGCAGAAAAAAGACCTTCCTCGCCACCATCATCATCATGGGCACCTCGACAACGCTGGTCGGCTTTTTGCCGACCTATCAGTCCGTCGGCATCGCCGCACCCGTCATGCTCATCGGCTTGCGCATGCTGCAGGGGCTGGCGATCGGCGGCGAGTACGGCGGGGCGGTGATCTACGTTGCCGAGCATGTCCCCTCATCCCTCCGCGGGCGGTACACGAGCTGGATCCAGACGATGGCGACAGTCGCCCTGTTGCTGAGTCTGATCGTCATCCTCGTGTGCCGCGCCGCGCTCGGATCCGCTTTCGAGAGCTGGGGTTGGAGGATCCCGTTCCTCCTCTCGGTCGTGCTGCTCGCCATCTCCGTGTACATCCGCCTGCAACTCGCCGAGTCACCTGTGTTTCAGCAGATGGTCGCGGAGGGCTCCGCCTCCAGGGCGCCGATCCGCGACGCGTTCAGCGACTCACGCAATGTGAAACGGATCCTGTCCGTCCTGATTGGAGCGACGGCCGGAATGAATGTCGTGTGGTACGGCGGTCAGCTCTATGCGCTGTACTTTCTGACCCAGGTGCTGAAGGTCGGGCCGCAGACGGCCAATCTGCTGTTGGCCACGGTACTCGTGGTGGGTACCCCGCTCTACCTGTTGTTCGGGAGGCTTTCCGATCGTGTCGGCCGCAAGAAGCTCGTGATGCTGGGCATGGCGCTCGCGGCGCTCACGTACTTCCCGATCTACCGCGCCCTCACGCATTTCACCAATCCCGCGATCGAGGCCGCGGCGCGGCGCGCGCCGGTCACGGTACTCGCAGCCCCGGGCAGCTGCAGCCTGCAGTTCGATCCGGTCGGCAGGCAGCGTTTCGTGAAATCCTGCGACATCGCCAAGGGAGCGCTGGCGCGGGCCGGCGTACCCTACACGACCGAGACGCTGGCTCCCGGCAGCCTCGCGGTGGTCCGCATCGGACACGCGGGCACCGGGGCAAACGAAGTGCCGGCCTTGGAAGGAGCGCAGCTGCCGGCGGAACGCTTCCGGCAGGAATCGGAGGCGTTTGCCGTCCGGCTGAATCGGGCACTGGCGGCGGCCGGCTACCCGGAGAAGGCCGACCCGGCTGCGATCAACACTCCGATGGTGCTGCTGATGCTCCTGATCCTCATGGTGTACGTCACGCTGGTCACCGCGCCGATGGCCGCGTGGTTGGTCGAGCTGTTCCCGGCGCGCGTTCGCTACACCTCGCTGTCCGTCCCATATCACATCGGTGCCGGCTGGTTCGGGGGTTTCCTGCCGGCGGTCGCCTTCACGCTGGTGGCCATCACGGGCGACATCTACTCGGGGCTCTGGTACCCGGTCATCATCGCCGCGGTGACGGTGCTTGCCGGTGTTTGTCTGTTGCCGGAGACCGTTGGATCCCGCAGCGCCCCGGTGACTCGCGCCGCAACGGGCGAGTAGCCCCTCAACGGTCTGCGGCGGCTCTGAGGAACCCGGTGATGAGCGGATGCGGCATTTGCCGCATCGAGCGCGTCTGTGGAACAAACAGGGTAGCCACATAAAACGGCTGCGCGGCGATCTCGAGGATGCGGGGCTCGCCCGTGTCATCACGCCCGGTGATCGACAGACCCTGCTGAGGGAGCGATGCCTCGTAGTGCGGATTGATGCCGTGGCTGCAGTAATATTCCTCGACCGCCTCATCCCGGCCATAAGCCGCATGGGCTCGTGAGCCGGGCAGCAGGCGTACCGGCATAGCGCGGCCCTTGATCGAGCAGGCGAGAGTTGTCAGAAACAGTCGCGAGGCTCCGGGCTCATAGGCCTGGTGCGCCGCGTCCGCGATCCCCAGCACGTTCCTCGCAAACTCCAGCACCGCGTGCTGGAAGCCGCCGCACGTGCCGAAGAACGGAATGC
Source organism: Steroidobacteraceae bacterium (assembly GCA_035642735.1). Lineage (GTDB taxonomy): Bacteria > Pseudomonadota > Gammaproteobacteria > Steroidobacterales > Steroidobacteraceae > 13-2-20CM-66-19. Next base: position 1,452 of record DASQRV010000491.1, on the reverse strand, counting down.
GCTGCTCCCGGGCGAAGCGGATGCCGGCAAGCGCTCCCGCCACGCTCTCGAGCGAGCCCGGAGCTGCCCACAAGCCGCAATAACCGCCGAGGGCAGAATCCGGATTCTCCCAGATCGCACCGGTCGCCACCCAGACAGGCTCCGCCGCAAGTGACAGTTCACCTGCCGAGTGTTGAATGGCGTCATCGAGGGTGCGATGTGGCGGGAAGGTGCCGTCGCGCTCAGCCATGATGCCGATCCTGATCAGTGACTTCACGGCCCGGGCCTCGCCAGCGCCGCGCGGGCCTGATCGCGTTCACCCGCCATGCCGCGAAACTCGACGAACGAGGTCATGCGCTGCCACAGAAAGTCGCCGTACGCGAATGGCACAAATCGATCGGGCGAGTCGATCGGCAACGGGGCGATGGTGGCCTCGGCACGGGCTTCATAGAAGAACGGGATGGAATAGCGCTCGACGTCCGCACCGAGCACGCGATGCTCGGTCGCACGGATCCGACCCGCGGACCACTGCTCGAGCACCTGCCCGAAATTCACCACCAGCGTTCCCTCGAGCGGCGGCACATCGATCCAGGAGCCATCGGCCGAGCGCGCCTGCAGGCCCGCGACGCCATCCTGCGCGAGCAGCGTCACGAAGCCCGAGTCCGTGTGCGGCGCACCCGCAAGATGGCGGCGCCCGAGTTCGGTATCGACCCAGATGGCGGGATCTGTCACCGCCGCGAGCTGTGCGGCGTCACGCGACGGATAGCGAATCAGTCGCAGGGTCGAGAGTCCGTGGCGGAATGAGTCATCGAAATAATCCTCAGGCACTCCGAGGCTGCGGGCGAGCGAGCGCATCAACACCCCGGCCACCCGCTCCATGGCGCGATAGTAGGCCGCAACGGCGGCACGCCAGCCGGGAAGGCGGCCTTCCTCGGGCAGCGGACTCGGCTCACGCAGCGGATCGCCGCTCACGGTGACCGCCGCGCCGTGGGCGACATCACCGCCCAGATCGATGCCCTCCTTCGCGGTCAGGTTTCCGGGCTGCGCAGGAAACCAACCTCGATAGATGTTAGGGTTCTGCGGCGCGAACTTGCGGCGGTAGAGGCGGCGCCTTTCGGCCTCAGCGAGCGAAAATATCCCGAGCAGGCGAGCGCGCCCCGCGCTACCGAGCGCCGCATCGGTGGCGAGTCCACGGATACATGCGAAGCCGGTGGTGCGCGCTGCCGCCGCCAGCGCCCGATCGGGCTGCAGCCATGCAGGCGGATGGGCTGCGAACAACGGCCCGACATCGACGATCGGAATCTGGTGCATACCGGGGTGGCCTGTGGCGAAGCTCCGCTGTCGAGGCCGCCTCAGTGTGCCGACGGTGCGCCTAGATAGACAACGCCTTCCTTCATGACGAACACCGGGTGTTCCAAGGTCTTGAGGTCCGTGAGCGGGTTGCCGGCTACCGCGACGATGTCCGCGAGCTTA
>DASQRV010000490.1:0-4469 GCA_035642735.1 Steroidobacteraceae bacterium | reverse complement strand
GGCCAGCGCCTGGCCCGTGAAGGAGCGCGGCTCGGCGCACACCTGCGCGGGGGTACCCGCGCACACGATCTCTCCGCCGCGCTCACCGCCCTCGGGTCCGAGATCGATGATCCAGTCCGCCGCGCGGATCACATCGAGGTTGTGCTCGATCACCAGCAGGGAGTGCCCGGCGACCAGCAGCTTGCGGAATGCCTTGAGGAGCTTCGCCACGTCCTCGAAATGCAGTCCCGTCGTCGGCTCGTCGAACAGGAACAGCTTGCCGCGATGCGTGGTGCTCGAGCGCACGGAGGCGGCATCCGCCAGGTGCCCGGCGAGCTTCAGGCGCTGCGCTTCGCCGCCGGACAGCGTCGGCACCGGTTGCCCGAGCTTGAGGTATTCGAGCCCGACGTCACTCAGTGGCGCCAGCCGCGCGGCCACCTCGGGCGCATCGGCGAAGAACGCACGCGCTTCGGTCACGGTGAGGTCGAGCACCTCGGCGATGCTCAGGCGCCGGCCGTCCGGGCCCTCGCGGCGGATGTCGAGCACTTCCTCCCGGTAGCGGCGGCCGTTGCAGTCCGGACAGCGCAGGTACACGTCCGAGAGGAACTGCATCTCCACGTGCTCGAAACCGTTGCCGCTGCAGGCGGGGCAGCGGCCGTTGCCGGAGTTGAAGCTGAAGGTGCCGCTGGTGTACTTGCGCTCCTGCGCGGCGGGCTCGGCGGCGAACAGCGCGCGGATGGCATCGAAGGCGCCAACGTAGCTCGCGGGATTCGAGCGCGTCGTGCGGCCGATCGGGTTCTGATCGACCATGACGACATCATCGATCAGCTCAGCGCCCGCGAGACCCGCAAAGCGGCCGGGAGCTTCCGTCGGCCGGCCGCGGTACTTGAGGAGTGCCGGGTACAGCACGTCCTCGACCAGGGTCGACTTGCCCGAGCCCGAGACTCCGGTGATGCACACCAGGCGCTTGAGCGGAATGCGCACATCGAGATTCTTCAGGTTGTGCTCGGCCGCTCCGCGCAACTCCAGCCAGCGGTTGGAGCGGGCTTCTGCCACGACGCCGTGGCCGGCGGCGTCCCGCGACGCCGGCGCGCTGGCGGCAGCGGTTTCGCTGCGCGGCGCGACGTGCTTGCGCCCGCCGAGGTATTGTCCGGTGAGCGAGGAGCTGGTGCGGATCTGCGCCGGGCTGCCGAAGAAGACCACCTCGCCGCCGCGCTCCCCGGCCCCGGGACCCAGATCGAGGATGCGATCAGCCTCCAGCATGATCTGCGGGTCGTGCTCGACCACGACGAGCGAGTTGCCCGCATCGCGCAGGCGCTTCATCACCCCGATGACCCGCTGCATGTCGCGCGGATGCAGCCCGATGGAGGGCTCATCGAGAACGAACAGTGTGTTGACGAGCGAGGTGCCGAGCGCGGTCGTGAGGTTGATGCGCTGTACCTCGCCCCCCGAGAGCGTGCGTGACTGGCGGTCGAGGGTGAGATAGCCGAGCCCGACGTCGACCAGGTAACGGAAGCGGCCGCGGATCTCCGCGAGCAGCAGATCCATGGCTTCATCGAGGGGCTGCGGCAGCACGAGATGCTCGAAGAACTCGCGGCTGCGCGCTACCGGGAGCAGCATCAGATCGTGGATCGAGAGCCCGGGGAGCGCCGCGAAGGCGTCCGCACTCCACTCCACGCCCTGCGGGCGGAAGCGCGGCACTCCGCCGAGCGCCGCATCTGCGAGCTCGCGGCTGCCGATGCGCCAGAGGAGGCCGGCGGTCTTCAGCCGCGCACCGTCGCAGGCGCTGCAGGGCGTGTAGGCGCGGTAGCGCGACAGCAGCACGCGCACGTGCATCTTGTAGGCGCGCGTCTCGAGCCAGGCAAAGAAGCGCCTGGCGCCGTACCAGACCTTGCGCGACCAGGCTCCCTCGCCTTCGATCACCCAGCGGCGTGCCTCGGTGGCAAGCTCGCGCCAGGGGGTATCGAGCGGAATCCCGCGAAGCTTCGCGAACTTCTCCAGGTCCTGCTGGCATTCGGCGTAGGACTTCGTCTGCCAGGGCTTGATGGCACCCCCGCGCAGCGTGCGCGTCTCATCGGGGATCACGAGCCCGTAGTCGATGCCGATGGTGCGGCCGAAGCCGCGGCAGCTCTCGCACGCGCCGAGCGGGGAGTTGAAGGAGAACGCACTCGGAGTCGGCGCCTGGTAAGCCAGGTCGCAGTCCGGGCAATGCAGCTCACTGGAGTAGCGCCAGCTCTCGAGCAGCCGCGGCGGGTCGCTCTCATCGACCACGTGCACGTTGACTCGCCCGCGACCGACCCGCAGGGCGGCCTCGAGCGACTCGAGGACCCGTGAGCGCTCGGCGCCAGCGGCGCGCAGGCGGTCCTGCACCACCTCGAGAATGGCCGGAGCGGCGGCCGCGCGGCGCCCACGCCGGCCTGCGCGGCGCGCTGCCCCGCCCGCGGGTGCCTGCGCGGCTGCGGCACTGTCGTTTGGCTCCAGGAATCGCGTATATCCCTGTCGCCCGAGCAGCTCGCGCACCTCCTCGACCGTGAAATTCGCCGGCACCGGCACCGGAAAGGTGAGCAGCAGCCGCGGATCGGCGGCGGCGCGTGCGCGCTCGTGGAGGTCGCGGTAGATGCTCTCGGCGGTGTCGCGTCGTACGGGCCTGCCGCAGCGGCTGCAGAAGAGCTCCGCCGCGCGGGCAAAGAGCAGCTTCAAGTGATCGTTGAGCTCGGTCATCGTGCCGACGGTCGAGCGCGAGGTGCGCACCGGGTTCGTCTGATCGATGGCGATCGCGGGCGGGATGCCCGCGATCGACCCGACCTGCGGCTTGTCCATGCGATCGAGGAACTGCCGCGCGTACGGGGAGAAGGTCTCGACGTAGCGGCGCTGGCCTTCGGCGTAGAGCGTGTCGAACACGAGTGACGACTTGCCCGATCCCGAGACCCCCGTCACGACGATCAGCTCGTTGAGCGGGATGTCGAGATCGAGGTTCTTGAGATTGTTCTGGCGCGCGCCACGCACGCGGATGGCGTCACGGGAGGCGTCGGTCATTCCGTCACCGTTGGTGATCTCTGGGGAAGCGCGCCCCGGCTCGAGGCGTTCGTCCCGACATCTTAAAGGATCCATGGAATGCCGTGGCTCTCCGTGCGTCCGTCGATGGATGGGGCGATATGGGGGCGCGGTACCCTGCCTGCAAATCCCGAGACCTGCAATCCAGTACTGTCTTCCCCGGTCTCCTGTACAAGGTGTCGCGCCCCGGCGGGCGAAGCGCCGGTGTCGTTGTGGTACCCGAACGACACGCGGGGGTTTCAGCGCGCGGCGTTACAATCCGCGGCGCCTCAACGTCCTACCCCAAGGAGAATGCCGAATGAGCTCCAGAGTACTTTCCGGTGTTGCCCTGGCCGCGGCCGCTGCGGTCATGTTCTCGACGGTGGCAGTGAGCACTGCCCGCGCCGACGAAGGCAAGGTGAAGTGTGAGGGTGTGAATTCCTGCAAAGGACACTCGGCCTGTAAGAGCGCGAACAACGCCTGCAAAGGTCAAAACTCCTGCAAAGGCAAGGGGTACCTCGAGATGACGCAGGCGCAGTGCGACGCTGCGAAGGCAAAAGCGAAAGCCAGCGGCTGAGACTTGCGGGCCGGGCGCGCAGGCGCCCGGCCCGTTTTCTCCTGCCCATGCTGACTTTCCCGGCACTCGGCTTCGGACTCGGACTGCGAGTCCCTCACTACGAGGCGATCCTCGCCGCGCGCCCCGCGGTCGATTGGTTCGAGGTGCTCACGGAGAACTACCTGGTCCCGGGAGGCCGGCCGCTCGACTACCTGACGCGCATCCGCGAGCGTTATCCGCTCGCCATGCACGGGGTGTCGCTCTCGATCGGCAGCAGCGCGCCGCTCAATCGCGAGTACCTCCGCCAGCTCAAAGCGCTCGCGCAGCGCATCGAGCCGGCGTGGATCTCGGATCACCTGTGCTGGACGGGTGTTGCCGGGCGCAACACGCACGATCTCCTGCCGCTGCCGTACACCGAGGAGGCGCTCGCCAGCGTCGTCGAGCGCGTGCGCACCGTGCAGGATTTCCTCGGCCGCAGAATCCTGCTCGAGAATGTCTCGAGCTACGTGGCATTCCGCGATTCGCACCTGACCGAATGGCAGTTCTTCGGCGAGATCGCCGCGCGCGCCGACTGTCTGATCCTGCTCGATGTCAACAACATCTACGTGAGCGCGGTGAACCACGAGTTCGACCCGCTCGAATATCTCAACGCCATTCCCGCCGAGCGCGTACAGCAGATCCACCTTGCCGGACACGAGGACCACGGCGACTACCTCGTCGACACGCACGACCATCCGGTGTCCGACCCGGTTTGGGAGCTGTATGCGAGCGCCGTGCGCCGTTTCGGCGCGGTCACGACCATGATCGAGCGTGATGACCACATTCCGCCGCTCGAGGAGCTGTGCGCGGAGCTCTCACGAGCGCGCACACTGTGCGAGCGCACGCTGGCGACGGCGGCGGG
>DASQRV010000489.1:0-3616 GCA_035642735.1 Steroidobacteraceae bacterium | reverse complement strand
TGTGGCAGGCCCGTGTCGCCACGGAACCGGTGCGGGGGCGCGCAGTCGAAAGCTGATAGCGAATTTCATCTGCCGGAAGGACGCCGCATGAACATCGAGTCGCCAGCGATGCCTTACAACTTCGCCGATCTCGAGCCGGCGATTTCGCGCGACACCCTAGTGTTCCACTTCCTGCGCCATCAGCGTGTGTGCTTCGACCGGATGCTCGCCATGGTGCGTGGCACGGAGCTCGAGCCGCTCGATCTCATCGAGCTGATCCGCGTAACCGAGCGCAACCCGGCGCAGCACGGGCTGTATCGCTACGCCGCAGAAGTTTACAACCACAACCTCTACTGGAATTCGATGCATCCACGCGGCGGTGGCCCGGCCACCGGGCTCATCGGCGAGCAGCTGCGCGAGCGCTTCGGCTCGCACGAGCGCTTCGTGCGCGAGTTCACCGACGCCGCGGGGGCGCACTTCGGCAGCGGCTGGTTGTGGCTGGTGTGGCGCGCCGGGACGCTGGAGATCGTCACCACCAGCAACGCCGGTACGCCGCTGGTGCGCGGGGACGTGCCGCTCCTCGCGCTCGATCTGTGGGAGCACGCCTACTACCTCGATCACCAGAATCGCCGCAGCGCGTACGTCGAGGCCTTCCTCGAGGAGCTGGTCAACTGGGAAACCGCCAATCGCACCCTGGCGGAGCTCGGCGCCGGCAGCGAAGTGCGCCCCGCGGCCCGCGCACGCGCGGCCGCCGACGCCACGCTCGGTCCCGGGGGTTTGCGGATGCCGTGAGCGCGCGGCGCGCGACGCCCCGCTTCCGAGGGCGCCGCCCGCGGTGCCTCTCCCTCACAGGCTGCCGGCGACCCGCACACGGTGCGGGTGGTAGGGCAGCACCTCCAGCACCTCGCCTTCAGCGAGCCGGTGCTGCACGCCGCGCCAGAAGCCGGCGGTCAGGATCTCCCCGTGCACGCGCAGCAGCGCCGCGCGCTGCTCGTCGCTGAAGCTCAGGAAGTTGAGGAACGTCTCGGGGAAGACATCGTTCTCGGCGACGTAGAACCAGGCCTCGCCGCGCATCTCGTCCTCCTCGTGCGTCACCGGCGGCACGTCGCGGAAGTTGCAGTCGGTGACGCGGCAGAGCTCGTCGTAGTCGTAGAAGATCACCCGTCCGTTGCGCGTCACCCCGAAATTCTTCAGCAGCAGATCGCCCGGAAAGATGTTGGTATAGGCGAGATCGCGGAGGCATTGGCCGTAGTCGAGCACGGCGCGCTCGGCCTCCACGGTTGACGCCTCCCGCAGGTACAGGTTGAGCGGCGTCATGCGCCGCTCGATGTAGAGGTGATCAAACACCAGGTCGGCACCATCTTCGTGCACGGTGCCGGCAGTCTCGCGCCGCAGCTCTTCCAGCAGCTCGGGCGCGAAGCGCGACATCGGAAAGCGCAGGCGGCGAAACTCCTGCGCGTCCACCAGCCGCCCGGCACGATCATGAATGAACACCAGGCGATATTTCGCCATCACCTCCTCGCGCAGCATCGTCTTGGGGTAGGCGAAACGGTCGCGGATCACCTTGAAGACCACATCGAAGGAGGGCAGCGTGAAGCACACCATGACCAGGCCGCGCTCGCCCGCGGCATGCACGAACAGGTCATCCGTACGCTCGAGGTTGCGCATCAACTCGCGGTAGCGCTCGGTCTTGCCCTGGCGCGCCCGCCCGAGGACCGTGAACAGCTCGCTCACCGGCTTGCGTGGCATCAGGGACTTGAGGAATACCACCGCTTCGGCGACCCGCTCGAGGTCGGCGTGAAAATAGGAGCGCGTGAAGCTGAACACGATGCTGACGTCGGTCTCGGCGAGCATCACCGCGTCCACGAGCACGCCGCTGTCGGTGTTCTTGAGCGCAATGACCAGCGGCACGAGGAAATTGCGCCCGAGGATTCGTCCGACGATATAGGCACGATGCATCTGGTAGAAGACCGCGCGGATCACCTCGATCCGCTCGACCGCGCGCCGTTCGCCGCGCGCCTGCAGATAAGTGCGCACCTCCCCGGCGACGTGCGCAATGCTCGTGTCCAGGTCGCGCCACGGCGAGCGGAAGCGCACATCGCCGAGCAGATCCTCGATGAGCAGCGGCAGCGAGCCGTGATTGAGGTAGGTGTTGGTGCCGACGGCCGAATGGATGTCGGCGAGTGGATCGAGGTCGGTGGCGACGAACTCGATATCGGGCGCGACGCCGACGGTGCCGAAGAGCCGGCGGCTGATCGAGCTGAAGAAAGTCTTGGTGAACTCCGGATCGGGGAGCGCCACGATCTGCGTGGCGAACTCGCCATGGATCTGCCGCCACAGGGTGCGGTCGGCTGCCCTAGCACCGAGCGCGAGGTGTAGGGCGGCGATCGTCTGGTTGACGAACTTGTCGTACAGCTCGATGCGCTCGACCGCATCCCGCTGGCTGCCCTTCCAGTCGCGCGCGTCGAAGCGCTGCGGCGCGCGCCGCGTAATGGCACGGAACTCGGCATTGTAGCGGGCAAAGGCCTCGACGATGTGGCGGGCACACTCGCGCGGGGAGGGAACGACGGCGGTATCCATGCGGCGCGGTGTCAGTCGAAGTCGGTCGGCAGCGATGGATCGAGCCGGTGCTGGTAGAGCCGCTCGATCTGCGAGGCGAGCACCCTGCCTTGCGAGAGCGACGGCAGCGCTTGCACCGGGAAGAACTCGACCGCGTCGGTCTCGTTGCTCGGGGCCGGATCGCCGCCTTCGAGCTCGCAGACGAAGAACAGCTTGTAGATGTGATGCACCCCCGCGGGATGCGGGTGGCGGTTCTTGTCGATGAGCGCGGCGAGCTTCACGGCACGCGCCCGGTAACCGGACTCCTCCAGGATCTCGCGCGCTACCGCCTCCGACGGCGCATCGTTCACGTCCACCCAGCCGCCGGGCAGCGTCCAGCGGCCATCGGCGCGCTCGCGCACGAGCAGCACGCGGTCATCGCGGAACACCCCGCCGCGCACATCGACCTTGGGCGTGGCGTAACCGTGCTCGCCGGCCCAGAGCTCGCGCGCTGCACCGAGCGGGATCTCGAGCTCCCGCGACAGCAGGTCCGCCACCAGCTCGACGAGCTGCGTGTAGCGCTCGCGGTCGAAGGGATCGCGCGTGAAGGCGAGCCCGGTCTGCGCGATCGCCTGCACCTTGCGCGCCCATTCGAGGAGGTTTCTGGGGGGCTGCGGGCTCATGGGCGCGGCGCACGGCGCTCGCTCTTGCGCAGCACCAGTTTCAACCCCGACCAGGTGTCATCGACCGCGCACACTTTGACGTCCACGAGGCCCAGCGGCAACGCCAGCGCCCGCACGTCGTTCTCGCTGATGTCGGTGTCGACCCCGGAGAGTCTCTTCGGCCAGCTCACCCAGATCACGGCGTCCATGCGCATCGCCCGGCGCGCGGCCGCGAGCGCGCGAGCGAGTGGCGCAGCGCGCGTGGCGAAGAGGTGTATGAGATCGGTGCGGGCATCGATGCGTCGCACACTGTGCACACCCTCCGGCAGCGGCGCGAGCAGCTCGCCGTAATTGTCGGGCGCCGCCCGCGCGAACAGCCGCGCGTGCGCGCGGATGCCGAGCTTCTTTGCCAGCGGCGTGCCGGAGTATCCGCTCAT
>DASQRV010000488.1:0-7264 GCA_035642735.1 Steroidobacteraceae bacterium | reverse complement strand
GGCGTACAGGGATACTCGCTGCATCGCCCCGGCCGCGTCGAGATCGAGCTCGAATTCGCCGGCGGCGAGCTCGCCGGTGTCTGGATCAGCGGCCAGGCGGTATCGATATTCCAGACCGAAATCGAGTTCTGACTGCTGCGCATCGTCTGCAGGAAGCCGGATTTTCGCAACGACCCGACTCAGGTGAGCGCTGCGGCGCGGCGCACCAGCCAGGCCGCGGGCAGCGTGACGCAGGCGCCGATGAGGAAGGGCGCTCCCGGACCGAGCGCCGCGTACAGCAACCCGGAGCTGAAGGGTCCGAGCACGCGCGCGAGACTGGCGCTCGCCACGTAAGCGCCCATCACCGCGCCCCGATCCTGGCCGCGCGATTGTTTGGAGGCGAGCGCCGAAGCGCTCGGGTTGTAGGCCCCGAGCCCGACCCCGCACAGCAACAGCCCGCCGACGGTCACGGTTAGCGCGCTCGCGTCCGCGAGCAGCACCAGGCCGGCCACGTAGGCGAGCACCCCGAAGCTTGCGAGCCGTCCCTCGCCGAACCTTGGTACGAGCAACCGCACCAGCCCACCCTGCATGAGCAGCGCCGGCAGCGCCACGGCGAACAGCAGGAAGCCGACCGTGCGCGGACCGAAGCCGTAACGGTGCAATGCCCAGATGGCGAAGATCGATTCGAGAATCGACTGCGAGTAGGTGACGATGAGCGTGGCGGCGGCGAGGAGCGCCAGTGTCCGGCGCGTGCGCAGCAGCCGCCATGCGCCGTGGCGTGATTCATCCGGATGTTGGTCACGGTGCGCGGCGGTGTGGCTTTCCGGGAGTACGAATCTGACGAGCAGAATGGCGAGCAGGCTCGTCGCCACCGACACCGCGGCCGGCAGGGTGAAATTGGCGGTGTGCGGATTGCCGCCGGCCAGCAGCCCCCCGAGCGGCTGCCCGAGCGTGAAGCCGATGCCGATGGCGGCACCGACCACCCCGAGCGCCGCCGCGCGCTTCTCCGGCGCACTCACATCCGCGGCGTAGGCGAAGGCGGCCGCGATGTTACCGGCCATGGCGCCGGCCAGCATGCGCGAGGCGAGCAGCCACCAGATGTTCTGCGCAAACCCCAGCAACACATACGACGCGCACGCCCCGGCGAGGCTGCTCATGAGCACCGGCCGCCGGCCGTAGCGGTCGCTGAGACGCCCCCACCAGGGCGCGGCCAGCAACTGGCACAGCGAGTAACTGCCGAGCACCGGGGTGATGAACTGCGGTGCGATGCCGAAGCGGTCGGCCATGTACGGCACCAGCGGAATCAGGATGCCGAACCCGAGTGTGTCGATGACGCAGAACGAGAACAGCGCTGCGAGTTGCCGCGTCAAACCGGAAAAATCCTCTGCCGGCTAGTGCCCGGGCACGAGCGCTGAGACACCCGCACCCGGTTGTGCGGCCGCCGGCAGCGCATCGCGCGCGGCGCGGATGACGAGGTTCGGCAGCCGCGCGTCGTCCCAGGCGGCGTCGCGTCCGGCCGCGGGGCCGGTGCAGAGGATCGCGATCTGGAGCGAGGGCACGAGCCAGAGCCGATTGCCGCCCTGACCCTCGACCGCGAACACATCGCGCGCTGCGAGCGCCTCCTGACCGGGCCCCGTCGTCCAGCCGACGCGAACGTAAGCGCCGTAGCGCGGATCGGACAGCGCGGGTGCGCGCATCAGCGTTATCCATCCGGGCCGCATGACCTCATCGCCGCGATAGTTGCCATCGCGCAGCAGCAACTGACCGACCCGGATCCAGTCGCCCTGGTGTGCGAGCATGCAGCAGTCGGCGTGCGCAGTTCCGCCCGGGTGGTCGAGCTGCAGCCAGGCATCCGCGGCACCGATCCGCCGCCACAGCGCCTGCGACAGGTAGCTGGCGTAGCGCTGCCGGCTCGCCCGCTCGATGACGAGGGCAAGGAGCTGCGGGTCGCTCGCCTGGTCGAGGCGCTTCACCCCGGGAGTGGCGGCGAGCGGTGTGCGCAGCAGCGCCGCGGTGATGTCGTGCGGGGTAGCGCCGTCTGCGGCGCGCGCCAGCCCGCTCGACATCTGCATGAGGTTACGCACCGTGATCTCGCCGCGCGCGTCGTGGCTCCATTCGCTGATGAACGCGCCGACCGGCTCATCGGGCCAGGCGATGAGCCGATGGGAAAAGGCGGCGCCGGCCGCGAGCGCCGCGAGCAACGATGTAAAGGACTGCGCATCGGCCGGCGTGTCGAAGCCCGTTCCCTGCCAGTAGCGCTCGAACACGATGTGATCGTGGCGACTGACGATCAGCGCCAGCGAGCGGTGCTCGCCGGCATAGCGCGCTGCCGCCTCGAGTGCCTCGGGATCGAGCAGCTCAGTCGCCGGCGTCACGCGCGGCGCGGTCGGCTCGTTGCCGCCGGCAACACGCTCGCGCGGCGGCGGCGCGAGGTATCGCGTCCACAGCAGTGCCCCGAGGGCCAGCGCGAGGAGCGCAACTCCCACGACGGCGAGGCGCAGGGCTTTTTTGGGTGGCCCCATTTGCATGGGCCGCATTGGACCACAGTTGCCGGCCCGGAATCGGGTATTCTCGCCGCGGAATCGCCGTGCGACCGGCTCCCTGGGGATATCAATGCGACTGCGCCTGCTGGCGCCACGTTACTGGCTCACGTGGGCGGGCCTGGGATTGTTGCGCCTGGTGGCGTTGCTGCCTTACGGCGCCATCGTCCGGCTCGGGCGCGGCTTGGGCGCGCTGCTGCGCCATCTGCCGATCAGCTTCGTGCGAACCGCGCGGCGCAACATCGAGCTGTGCCTGCCGGAGCTCTCGCCCGGGGAGCGCGAGCGTCTGCTGAAAGAGCACTTCGCCAGCCTCGGGATCGCAGTGCTCGAGATCCCCTTCGCCTGGTGGACCCCGCCCGAGCGGCTCGCGAAGCTGGTGCGTCTCGAGGGGACCGAGCACCTCGATGCGGCACTCGCCCGTGGCCGCGGCGCGATCGTGCTCACGGCGCATTTCACTTCGCTCGAGATGGCGGGTCGTGCCCTCGCGCACGTGGCCAAGATCGGTTACCTGTACCGCCCGCCGAAGAACGAGGTGATCTCCTACGCTTTCGAGCGCTTTCGCGTCGGCTGGGGCGGTCGTGGCATCCCGCGCGAGGACATCCGCGCCTTCATCGGCGCGCTGAAGAACAATGAATGCGTCTGGTACGCCCCGGACCAGGCCTATCGCAAGAAGGGCGCAGAAATGGTGCCCTTGTTCGGGATACCGGCCGCGAGCAACACGCTCACCTCGCGCCTCGCGCGCATGACCGGCGCGCCGGTGCTGCCCTACTTCTTCCGGCGCCTGCCTGGCACGCAGGGCTACCTCGGGGTGATCCATCCGCCGCTCGAGAACTTCCCGAGCGACTGCGCCGCAACCGACACCGCGCGCTTCTACCGCATGATCGAGGCACAGGTGCGCCTCGTTCCCGAGCAGTACCTGTGGATTCACCGCCGCTTCAAGGGACTCTCCGCCGACTACCCGGACTACTACGGACGGCAGGCGCCGCGCCAGAGCACGCCATGAAAGCCATCCATCGGTGGGCGTGAGCGGCCTGCCAACCGCGAGTTGCGACCTGTTGGTCGTTGGCGGGGGAGTCAACGGCACGGGCATCGCTCGCGACGCGGCCGGCCGCGGGCTGACGGTGGTGCTGTGCGAGCAGGATGACCTGGCGTCGCACACCTCGTCCGCCAGCACCGGGCTGATACACGGTGGGCTGCGGTACCTCGAGGAGTTCCATTTCGCGCTGGTGCGCAAGGCCCTGCTCGAGCGGGAAGTGCTGCTCGCCGCCGCGCCGCACATCATGCGGCCGCTGCGCTTCGTCATGCCGCACGCGCCGCATCTGCGCCCGGCGTGGATGATCCGCGCGGGGCTGTTCCTCTACGATCATCTCGCCCGGCGTGCGCGGCTGGCGGGCTCGGCGATGATCGACCTGCGCACCCACAGCGCCGGCGCGCCGCTGCAGGCGCCCTACCGGCGCGGCTTCGTCTATTCCGACGGTCAGGTCGATGATGCACGGCTCGTGGTGTTGAATGCGCTCGACGCGCAGGAGCGCGGCGCCCTCATCCTCACGCGTACGCGCTGCGAGGGCCTCGCGGCGCGCGAGGGCCGCTGGTGCGCAACGCTGCGCGGCCCGGAGGGTGAGCGGCAGCTCACGGCGCGCGCTGTGGTCAACGCCACCGGGCCGTGGGTGAGCGGTGTCCTCGCGGCGGCGCTCCCCGGTCGCGCGCAGCATCAGTTGCGCCTCGTCAAGGGCAGCCACATCGTCGTGCCACGTCTGTTCGCGCACCGCTTCGCGTACATCTTCCAGAACGAGGACCGGCGCATCGTCTTCGCCATTCCCTATCACCAGGATTTCACGGTCCTCGGTACCACGGACGTTGATTTTCGCGGCGATCCTGCCGCAGTGCGCATCGAGGCCGCGGAAGTCACCTACCTGTGCGCACTCGCCAACCGCTACTTCCGCCACCAGATCGACCCAAGCGATGTCATGTGGAGCTACTCCGGCGTGCGCCCGCTGCTCGCGGACGAATCGAGCGATCCGACGCGCGTCACGCGCGACTATGCACTCGAGCTCGAACGGCAACCCGCGCCGCTGCTGTCGGTGTTCGGGGGCAAGATCACCACCTACCGGCGCCTCGCCGAGGACGCCGTGAACCTGCTTGCAGGACCGCTGGGTTTGCGCGCCGCGCCATGGACCGGACGCGCGCTGCTCCCGGGCGGGGATCTGCCGCAGGGCAGCCTCGCGGTATTCCTGAGCACGCTCGCGCGGCACTACCCGTGGCTCCCCGCGCCGCTGCGCTGGCGCTACGCGCATGCCTACGGCACCCGAGTCGAGCGCGTGCTCGGTGCGGCAGCGGCGCCTGCGGATCTCGGACGAGAGCTGCTGCTGCAGCTCTACGAGCGCGAAGTCGCGTACCTGTGTCGCGAGGAGTTTGCACGCAGCACCGAGGACATCCTCTGGCGGCGCTCGAAGCTCGGCCTCCACCTCCTGCAGGCGGATGTGAGCCCGCTCGAGCGCTGGCTCGCGGCCGAAGCGCGTCGCGGGCAGTAAGCGTTGCGATGGCCCGCAGCGGCCCGTGTGATGCGCATCGCGTTTTTTGGATCGGGATTGCGTCTTCCCGGCCGCAAGACGGATTGCCATGCTAGCGTGGCGCCGAGAGCTTGCCGCCCCAGCACCCATGGCGATACCCGACTCTGTGCTCGCCGCAATCATTGCGGGAACCGCGACGCTGTCGGCGTCGTTCGTGCAGCTGCGCTCGGCGCTGCTGCGTGAGGCGGCGGCGGGCCGCTCATCGAGCGCCGCACGTCGCCGCAACCGTCTTCAGTTGATTATCCTGTGCGCCATCATCGGCGCTGCGGGCGTGTGCGGTTTTGCGCTATCGCAGTGGCTGACTTCGGGTGAACGTGCCGCGCAGAGCGTGATGCAGCGCGAGCTGCAGGCACGGGTCGCCGAGATCACCCGCACCGCGAGTCAGCTCGAGCTCACCCGCGGGAGCGAACGTAGCGACATCGAGAACGGCGTGCTGCGCCGGATCGGGAGCGATGGCATCGTGGTCATGGCGACCGTTGGGCCCTGCCGCCGGCCACTTGCGCCGTCACCGGCTGCGGGCCCGGCGACCGCAAACCCTCAGGCTGCAGGCTCGCCGGCGGCTCCCTTGCCGGCATCATCGGCCAGCGAGGCCACCGCAACCCCGGCGCGTGCGTGCACCGAGGCTGAGGCGAGCCCGGTAACGCTGTGCGCGACCATCCCGGGCAATGCGAGCGTCAGTGAAGTTGCGCTCTTCAGCCGCGCCGCCGACTCGGAGGCTCCGTGGAGCGCGAGCCGCTATCTCCCGGGACAGGAGTCCGGGGAGGCGCGCTTTGCCGCAACGTACTCCGAAAGCACCCCCGAGGCCGGCGCGCGCCAGGTCTGTCAGGGCTTCGCCCACTGGTCGACCGATCACGCCCGCGTCGTGCGCATGGTGGTGCGCTACACGCTGCCGGCCTGACCGGTACCCACCCCGGAAATCGCGCTCGCGGCGCCGGGTGAGCACCCGCTGCCTGACAAGACGCGCGATTTCCCGGGGACGCGGTAGAGCATAATCTCACTCTTCGGAACATCGGGCCCGCGAGGGGAGCTGTTGGTCACACCGCCGCGTTCCTTGGCGCCTGCGCCCTCGGTGAGCCTGCTGGTCGTGCTGGCGCTCGCGCCGCTATGGCTTCTCGGGATCCTTGGCCGCGGTCTGTGGACACCCGACGAGCCGCGCGAAGCGGACATCGCCTGGCGGATGAGCCTGCAGGACAACCGCACGCTGCCGCACCTCGCCGGCGTGCCCTTCCTCGAGAAGCCACCGCTCTCCTATTGGATGTCAGCGGCGACGCTCACCCTGTTCGGGAACTCCGCGGCCGCTGCGCGCGCTCCGAACCTGTTGTACGCCGTGATCGCGGCGCTGAGCGTGGCCGCCCTCGCGCTGGCGATGCAGGCGGAAGTGTCCGCGGCGGTCATTGCCGCCGTGGTTGCGATGAGCGCACTGACGGCGTTCCGCGTGAGCGTCTGGCTCGCACCCGATGCCTGCCTGCTGGCCGGCTCCGCGCTCGCCCTGCTCGGCGCCTGGCGCGGCTACACCGCGGCTCCCGGTGGCGCCAAGGCCGCCGGCTACGCGCTCATGCATCTCGGCGCCGCGGTGGGCTTCATGGCGAAGAGCGCGCCCGGCTGGCTCGTGCCGGCGCTCGCGCTGCTGGCGCTGATCTTCTGGGAGAGGCGCTGGCAGGAGCTGCGTCGCTGGGAGTTGTATGCCGGATTCCTCATCCAGGCGCTCATCATTGGGCCGTGGCTGCTCACGGTCGCGCGCCAGCCGCACGCGGCTGAGACGTTGAGTGCACTCTTCTGGCACAACCTCGTCGGGCGCTTCACCCGGGTGGACGCTCCCGCCGCGCTCGACTACACGAGTGGACATCACAACTCACCGGGCAAGTACCTGCGGGAACTGCCGCTGTACCTGCTGCCCTGGACGCTCCTCGTGGCAGCGGCGCTCGTGCGGGCGTGGCGACACACGCGCCGTGTCACACCCGAGGGCACTGCCTGGCGCTTCGCGCTCTGCGCGAGCGTGCCGTTCCTCGTACTGCTGTCGTTTGCGGCCACCGCGCGCGATGTGTACGCCGCTCCCGCGCTGCTCGGATTTGGCCTGCTGGTGGGCCTCTGGGCTCACGACGCCCGGAGCTCCGCAAGCCGCATCGACTGGCTCGCGGTGCGCGGCAGCCGCTGGCTGGTGGCGCTCATCGCCTG
>DASQRV010000487.1:0-6422 GCA_035642735.1 Steroidobacteraceae bacterium | reverse complement strand
CACGGCGCCGCCGCGCGTGCCCTCACCGGCGGCTGGGACCATTCGGTTCAGCACCTGGGCGCGACCCCCGATGGCCGCGCGCTGCTTGGCGTCGTGGATGAGCTCGGTCAGCGCGTGCTGTATCGCGTCGATCCCCGCAGCGGCGCGACCACACGGCTGACTTCCAGCGGATTCGTGGAGGGGTTCAGCGCGGGCGCGGAACGCGTGGTGTTCGCCCGCGCTGCCCTGGGCAGTCCGGCTGATCTTTTTTCAGTGTCGCTGCGCGGCGGCGAGGCCGAACGCCTCACCGATGTGAACCACGATCTGCTGGCCGCGCGGCACATGAGCGAGTACCAGCAATTCAGCTTCCGCGGCTGGAACGATCAGACGGTGTACGGCTACGTGGTGAAGCCGTGGGGCTTCGAGCCGGGCCGGCGCTTTCCGATCGCCTTCGTAGTGCACGGCGGCCCGCAGGTGAGCATGTCGAACCTCTGGACCTATCGCTGGAACGCACAGGTGTTTGCCGGCGGCGGCTACGCCGTCGTGATGATCGATTTCCATGGTTCGCCGGGATATGGACAGGCCTTCACCGATTCCATCAGCCATGACTGGGGCGGCAAGCCCCTCGTCGACCTGCAGAAAGGGCTGGCCGCCGCGCTGGAGCAGTTTCCCTGGCTCGACGGCGACCGCGTCTGCGCGCTCGGCGCTTCCTACGGCGGGTTCATGATGAACTGGATCGAGGGCAACTGGCCGGACCGCTTCCGTTGCATCGTCAATCACGACGGCGTGTTCGACCAGCGCATGATGTACTACGCGACCGAGGAGATCTGGTTCCCCGAGTGGGAGTTCGGCGGGCCCTACTACGAGAACCCGCAGGGCTACGAGCAGTTCAACCCGGTCGACTTCGTCACGAAGTGGCGCACGCCGATGCTCGTGATCCACGGCGAGCAGGATTTCCGCATCCCCTACTCCCAGGGGATCGCCGCGTTCACGGCTGCGCAACGCCGCGGAATCGAAAGCAGGCTGCTGATGTTTCCACAGGAGAACCACTGGGTGTTGAAGCCCGCCGACAGCCTGCTGTGGTACCACACCGTGCTGGAGTGGCTAGATAAGCATCTGCAAGAACAGCCTCACCAGCCGAGCACTCCGTAGCTTCGCCTGCCGGGCAAAAGGAATTTCCGGCGTGTTCAGTGGACGCGGCGGAACTTGTAGTCGCCGATCGTGAGTACACCGCCCTCGAATTCAGCCTGGTGCAGGATCGCCCCGTGCCCGGCGTCAGGACAGACTTTGGGATCGTGAGTCGCGACGAAGCCCGCATCCGTCTTCTTCCACAGCAGCTGACAGGCTTCCGGCTGCACATCCTCCATCACCATGGCGGTGAACATTTCCTTGTTCTGCTGGCCATCGCGCCAGCGCACCGGCTCGGCGAGCACGTAGAGCGTCTCGACGATGCCGCGCTTCTCATCGATCGCGAACGAATACATCTTCTGGCTGAACACCCGGCGCGGGTCGTCTGCGGCGGTCTCCTGGGCGTAGTACACGTGGTGTCCGAGGCGCGGCGTATAGACGTGCGTGATGGTGAGTGCGATCGCGTCGTGCGGCGGGCTTGGATGCGCGCGCGTATCGGCTTCCACCTGGGCCGTGTTGTCGTAGTGTCCGGGAAACACTGCGAGCAGCTGCGTCAGCTCGTCCTCGTGGACCTTGGTCTGGTCGGTGCAGCCGCCGAGGAGCAGCAGCCCGGCGAGAAAGCACTTGGCGAAATTCCCCTTGCCGTGCCGGGTCGGCGCGGACTCACCCATAGGAGGCCCGCCACTGTGCGCGGTACTTCAGTCCCAGGTCCATGAGGCGCTCGAGCAGCTCGCCGTACGGCGTACCTGCCGCGCGTGCGGATTCGGCAAAATCCTCGGCAGTTTCGAGATTGGGGTTGGCATTGGCCTCGAGCACGTACACCTGGCCCTGTGGGGTCACCCTGAAGTCCATGCGAGCATAACCGGACATGCCGAGCGCCCGATAGATACGGCGCGAGAGCCGGTCGAGTGCGGTGAGCACCTGTGGCGGCAGGTCGACGGCGGCGTGCGTGGTGATGCCGTACTTCGCCTGGTAGCGCTTGTCCCACTTCACCTTGCGCGTCGCGATCGCCGCCAGCGAATCGGGCATCGAGCCGAAAACCATTTCCCACACCGGCAGGCGTGTCAGGCGCTCGTTGCCCATGACGCCGACGTACAGCTCGCGACCCTCGATGTATTCCTCCACCAGGGCATCGGACTTCACCTGCTCGTGCACGAAAGCGATGCGCTCCTTCAGGCGCGCCGCATCCTCCACCACCGAGGCCTGGGCGATGCCGAGCGAGGCGTCCTCGACCGTCGACTTCACGAACAGCGGGAAGCGCAGCTTGCGTGGCACGTGAAAACGCGCTCCGCGCCTGAACACTGCGAACTGTGGCGTGGCGATGCGGTGAAACGAGAGCAGCTGCTTGCAGAGTGTCTTGTCGCGCGACAGCAGGAGTCCGCGCGGATTGCAGCCGGTGTAGGGCTGGCGCATCAGCTCGAGAAACGCCACCACGTGCTGATCGTAGGTGACGATACCGTCGAACTCCTCGAGCAGGTTGAATACGACGTCAGGCTCCCAGTCGGCGATCGTACTGCGCAGCTCGGTCAGGCTGTCGAGGACGCCGATGCAGCGCACCTCGTGGCCGAGCGTGCGCAGGTTGCTGGTGACGTCGTACTCGGTGCGCCACTCCTCGATTTCCTTCTCGCCGTGGCCTTCGAGGCTCTCCGGCGGCACCAGGCTCGCGTGCACCACGACGAGGGTGCGCAGCGGCTTCATAAGGGCAAGTGAGGAGTCTCGCCCTGGGAGTACACGGCCGTGAGCCGCTCGAGCATCCAGCGCGAGTAGCGCAGCGCCTCGCGCCGGTTGCCGCGCACGTAGAGGCGGAGTGCGGCGCTGCGCTCGATGAGCATGCGCAGCACCTGCTCGACGCTGTAGCGCTCGCTCGCGAGCGCCCGCGCGACGCTCGCGCTGAGAGCGCGTGCGTGCGTGCGCAGGAGGGTCGTGGCGCGCACCGCGCCGCGCCGCGCGCGCTGCGGCGTGAAGGCGCGCTGCAGCAGCTCATCGGCGAGGCCGCGGCGGATGAGACGGTTGCGGGCGAGCTTGCGGCGATAGTGCTGCGCCAGCGTCCGGGTGTTGCGCTCGAGAGGCTCGATGCGCAGGCGGTTGCGCACCGGTGCGCGCTGCCGGCGCACGCTCGCGATGAGCTCATCGACCGCCTGCAGCTTGTGGAACGCCGGCCAGTCCGCGTAGCTCTTGCGCCAGGGGGAGTTCGGTGCGAGCCACACCGCGAAGGTTTCAGCAAAATCCTCGGTAGGATGCGCCTGGGCGTACCACTCGCCGAGATGGTGCACATAGCTGCGGCTGCCGGCGCGTGCCCGGTAGCGCGCCGGGTAGGGCCGCGAGGCCGGCCCGAACACTTCGCGCCAGCGTCGGCGTCGGCGCAGTCGGTACGCGTTGTCGACCGCGTGCCCCGCCTCGTGCCGCAGGATGCGCAGCAGCAGACGCGAGTTGCCACCTTCCGCTTCGCCCATGATGCGCCGCTCGAGGCGTTCGAGTCGCGGATGGGCGAGGTAGAAGGGCACGGCGATGCCCGGCACGCCATCGGGCGAGAACCACTCCTCCGACAACCAGACGTGCGGCCGCAGCGACAGGCCGCGCCGCTCGAGATCCGCGTAGATTCGCCGCACGTGCCGGGCGAGCGCCGAGCCCTCGATCGAGAGACGCAGGTCGCAGAAGCGCATGCGCAGCAGCTCCTCGTCCGTGCAACGGACCCACGGTCGTGCGCCACGGGCGGCCGGGCGCGGTGCGCGCCTGCGCGCGATGGATGCGGGGCGCCCGCTGGCGCGTGCCGGGGACATGCGTGCCTGGTGGATATTCCGGGGAGATGGTTCGAGGAGCGAGCTTACCCAAGTGCGCGTGCGCTGTGCTACGCCCCCAGGCTCATCAGTGCGTGAGCCAGCAGGCGATCGGCGAAGCTCTCGAGCCAGGGCCTTTTCATCAGGCTGTCCCGCCACGGGGCAGGAATGGCGCCCACGGAATAATGTGCTCCGGCGAGCGCCCCGCATACGGCCGCCACCACATCAGAGCTGCCGCCCAGATTGGCGGCGGCCAGAACCGCCTCGCGGAAGTTGGGAGCGCGGTCGAAGGCATCAAGCGCGGCGGCCAGCACCGCGGGCGCAGTGTCGGGTGCCGCCGGACCCGGTGACTTCACGCCCGGGTCGTCCAACGAGCGGCCGGCGGCCAGGATGGCCGCTTTGGTACGCCCCGAGAGCGCGGCATGCAGCGCCCGGGCGAGGGCGCGGCAAGAGGCGAGTACGAGCGGCGCCTGGCAGGTGGCGCGCGCGGAGTCTGCCGCCTGCTCGGCAGCGACGGTGGCGCCCTGGGAAAAGAAGTACATCGCGACGGGTGCAACCCGTGAGAGGCTCTCCGGGTCGAGGATGCCGGGGTCGTGCGGCCCGGAGAACACCTGCCGCCGCCACTGCGCGAGCGCCAGAGCCCGGGCCGTGCCGGCGGTGATCCCGACGCACTGGCCGGTTGCGGACAGGTATCCCTCCTGCTGCCAGCGCCGATAGCGCACCACCTGGTCCCGCGGATCAAATCCCTGGCGCTCGATCAGGCTTTCGGCGAGACAGAGCGCCATCGCGGTATCGTCGCTCCACCCGCCGCGGGGCAGATCGAACGGACCGCCTCCCAGCATGTCCCCGACCGGGGTGAAGCGGCCCGGGCGGCGGTATTGAGTCGCGGCCGCGACCGCATCTCCCGTGGCGAGACCGAAGAGCGTGCCCTGGAAGCGGCCGCGCAGCGGGCGGGCCGCGGCGAGCGTCGAGGGTGCGAGCAGCGGATCGGATGCCTCGGACGGCAGCGGCTGCCAGTGCCGCACGTACTCGAACTGTTGGTCCGTTTCCGGCACTGTCGGCCACTGCACCGAGCGTGCACTCTGCCGCCACAGGCGGTTGAGCTCCGCCAGCGCTTCCTCACCGGAAAGACCCTGCTCGGCGAGCAGGCAGCCGGCCACCATGCCGGTACGACCGATTCCCGCGCGGCAGTGGAGATAGACCACCCGCCCCTCGCGCAGTGCGCCGCGCAGAGACTGCATGATCTCCGCCATCTCGACGGGCTCCGCCGGTATGCCGTGATCCGGAATGGAGCAGCGCAGGTAATCGACCTCCGTCGGCAGCAACGCCTCGTAGGGGGTGATTTCCTGCGGCTGCGTCAGGTCGAGGAAGCAGTCGATGCCCGCCTCGAGTAGTCGTGACAGCCGCTCACGCGTCAGCTCCGGCGTCGGCCCCCCGGGGTACTCACCGGCCAGAAGACGCCCGGGCAGTACCCAGTACGAGTTGGGTAACGGCACGGCGACATTGACAGCGGCAGGGTGTGCGTCCACGGCACCGACAGCCTAGCGCCGGCCCTGCCGGGTGCGAAATGCCCCGCTCCGCAGAATTTGCCCGTGCCGCTCAGGAGATGACGGCGGCCTCGAGAGGCAGCGCCATCGTGCTCAGAGTGCCCGCGAGCTCGTCCTCGTCCCGCTCGCTCATGGCAGCGCTGCGGCGCAACTCGAGGCCCGCGAAGTCGAAGTGCCGCGGGTCGCCGAGGTGCTCGGGCTCGACGTGGCGCAGCGCCGATGCGATCGATTCGGTGCGACCGGGGAACTCGCGTTCCCAGGCGGCCAGCATGTTCTTCACGGCGACCCGCTGCATGTTTTCCTGCGAGCCGCACAGGCGGCACGGGATGAGCGGAAAGGCACGGCCGCGCGCGTAGCGGGCGATGTCGCGTTCGGCCAGGTACGCGAGGGGGCGGATGACGATGTGGCGACCGTCATCGGAGAGCAGCTTCGGGGCCATCGCTTTCAGGCGCCCGCCGAAGAACAGGTTGAGGAACAGCGTCTCGACGATGTCGTCGCGGTGATGGCCGAGGGCGATCTTGGTGATGCCGTTCTCGGCGGCGAAGCGATAGAGCGCGCCGCGGCGCAGCCGCGAGCATAGCCCGCACAGCGTGCGCCCCGCGGGGATCACGCGCTTCACGACGCGGTAGGTATCCTGCTCGATGATCCTGAAGGGCACACCGAGGCCGCGCAGGTATTCCGGGAGCACCTGCGTGGGGAATCCGGGTTGCTTCTGGTCGAGATTCACCGCGAGGAGCTCGAAGTCGACCGGCGCGCTGCGCTGCAGCGACAGCAGCAGGTCGAGCAGCGTGTACGAGTCCTTGCCGCCGGACAGGCACACCATGACGCGGTCGCCCGCACTGATCATGCGGTAGTCGGCGATGCACTTGCCGACCGCGCCGCGCAGCTGCGCGGTGAGGCGCGTCAGGGTACGGGAGGGCTTGGTCAAGGCTCTTTCAGGCAGCAGCGATGCTCTCGACTTGCTCGAGATACTTTGCCTCGACGTAGCGCA
>DASQRV010000486.1:0-2661 GCA_035642735.1 Steroidobacteraceae bacterium | reverse complement strand
CGCGCACGCTCGCGCCGCAGCCGGCTCTGCAGAAGCACGCCGCGGTTCACTGACCGCCGCGTCCGCTCAGCGGTGCGTGGCTAGGGCTGGGAAACCGAGATCGTCCGCGCCGCGCCAGCGCGTCCACTGGCTGATCACGAGATCCGGATAGTCGCGTCGCCCGATGCTGCCGTTGTAGCGCGCTAGCGCCTTGCGCACGTCGTTGTGCTCGTAACCGAGATAAAAGCGCAGGATGGCGCAACCCATGCGAATGTTGGGTGCGACGTGTACCAGCTGGTAGCGGTGCAGGCCGAGCCGCTCCGGCCAGAACGGCATCACCTGCATGAGCCCGACGGCGCCCGCGGACGAGACCGCCCAGCGGTCGAAGCGGCTCTCCACCGCAATGAGCGCCATCACGAGGCCCGGCGGCAGCCGCGCTTCGCCGGCGCGGTGGGTCTCGCAGTAGACCTGCTGCAGGATGTCGAGCCGCTCGCTCTTCTCCTTCACGAGCGGCCTCAGGCGCGGCTCCATCAGCGTGTACCAGACCGCGGAGTCGTAGTGATCGGTGAAGCATTCCGCCTGCGAGATGGCTCTCGCGACCACCGCTTCGAGCTCCGGATCACGCTGCTGATCCGCGGCGGCGGGGAGCGCCGCGCCGAGCGCGGCTGCCCAGCTGAGCAGCACGAACGGGCGTGGCCACCGCATGAGGGCGCGCGGCCTCAGCGGCTCACGCGGCGAGCCGGGCGCGTAAGAAGGCGAGGGCTTCACTGGCGGGGAATTCGGTGCTGGCGGTGTCGCGGCGGTGACGGTATTCGAGCCGCCCGGCTTCGAGCCCACGCTCCGCCACCACCAGGCGGTGGGGGATGCCAAGCAGCTCCGCGTCCGCGAACTTGACTCCGGGGCGGGCATCGCGGTCGTCGTAGAGGACCTCGACGCCGGCGGCGCTGAGCTCCTGGTACAGGCGATCGCTGACTTCGCGAACACGGGCGGACTTCTGCAGGTTTAACGGCACCAGCACCAGCTGGAAGGGCGCGATCGGCGCCGGCCAGATGATGCCGCGGTCATCGTGATTCTGCTCGATGGCCGCTGCAACGATACGCGTCACACCGATGCCGTAACACCCCATGTGCAGGGTCACTTCCCGGCCGGCCTCATCGAGCACCACGGCCTTCATGGGAGTGCTGTATTTGCACCCGAGCTGAAAGATGTGCCCCACCTCGATGCCGCGGGCGATCTTCAGGCGCCCGCGGCCGGCGGGGCTCGGATCACCCTCGACGACGTTGCGCAGGTCCGCGGCGACGGCGCCCTGCACATCGCGGTCCCAGTTCACGCCGGTGAGGTGCAGGTCCTTCTCGTTGGCGCCGCAGACGAAATCGGCGAGCGCGAGCGCGCTGTGATCGGCGTACACGCGGCACTCGAGCGCGACGGGGCCGACGTAACCCGGCTCGGTGCCCGTGGCCGCGAGCACGCGCTCGGCGCTCGCCAGCCGCAGCGGACTCGCGACGCCCTCGAGCTTCTGGGCCTTGACCGCATTCAACTCGTGATCGCCGCGCACCACGAGCGCCACCACCTTGTCCTCGCTACCGTCCACCACGAGTGTCTTGACGCAGTGCGAGGGGTCCACCCTGAGAAGCTGCGCGACGTCTGCGATGGTGCGTGCGCCCGGGGTGCTCACACGGCGCAACGGCTCGCGCGGCGGCGGCCGCGGTGACTCGGGCGGCAGCGCCACCGCCACCTCGAGGTTCGCCGCGTACTCATCAGCGTCGGAAAAGACGATCACGTCCTCGCCGGTTTCGGCCAGCACGTGGAACTCCTGCGAGACATCCCCGCCGATGGCGCCGGAGTCGGCGCGCACGGAGCGGAAGGTGAGCCCGGTGCGCGTGAAGATGCGCGTGTAGGCCTCGTACATCGCGCGATAGCCGGCCTGGAGCGACGCCTCGTCGACGTGGAAGGAGTAGGCGTCCTTCATTATGAACTCGCGCGCCCGCATCACCCCGAAGCGCGGCCGGATCTCGTCGCGGAACTTGGTCTGGATCTGGTAGAAATTCACCGGCAGCTGACGGTAGCTCTGCAGCTCGCGCCGCACGATTTCGGTGATCACTTCCTCGTGCGTCGGCCCGAGCACGAAATCCCGCTCGTGCCGGTCCTTGAAGCGCAGCAGCTCCGGTCCGTACTCGCTCCAGCGGCCCGACTCCTGCCACAGCTCCCCCGGCTGCACCACGGGCATCACGAGCTCGAGCGCGCCAGCGCGATCCATCTCCTCGCGCACGATGCGCTCGACCTTGTGCAACGCGCGCATGCCCATCGGCAGCCAGCTGTAGAGCCCCGCGGCCAGGCGCCGGATGAGCCCGGCGCGCAGCATGAGCTGATGGCTGATCACCTCTGCTTCCGCAGGGGTCTCCTTCATGGTGTTGATGGGGTACTGGGACAGCCTCATCTTGTGCTTGCCGGGCCTGCAAGTTGGGATTTTCGGCATCTTACAGCAAGATGCGCAATTTCCCGGCGACTCGATAAACCACCCCACGAAATTCCACTCGCCGCGAGAGATGAGCATGCGTCGGTCAGGAAGACGCGGAATTTGGTGGGGACCCCGGTAAGATGGCCGCCGTGGCCACCGATACCGGGGATTATCCGCGACCGCGCAGCAAGGGCATCTACCTGCTGCCGAACCTGCTGACCACC
>DASQRV010000485.1:0-12267 GCA_035642735.1 Steroidobacteraceae bacterium | reverse complement strand
TCAGCAGGTCGCGCCACGGCGGCAACCACGCAGCCTCGCGTGCCAGGAGTCGCCAGAAGATCATGCCCCAGCGCCGCAGCAGCGTCCGCACGACGTGCTCGACGGTCTCATCGGCAAGGGCGCGTGCGGCCGAGCTCGTATCGCCGATAGCTGTGTCGGCCGCAGGCCGTGCGATGCGCGACCAGCGTCCGGCGGCTTCCATGCCGAAGAGCGCGATGCGCCGGCGACGACGGCCGCCCATGGCCGGCCTGCGCCGATCGGCAGGCACCAGCAGCGCGCGCAGGCCTGCGAAGCTGTCGGAGTTGACGAGCCCGAGCGCGACCAGCTCCGCCAGCGCCTCCTCCGCCTGCGCGGGGAGCAGCGCGCTGCCGGCGGTGAGCTCGTCGAAGAATGACGCACCGTGCGTGGCGAGAGAGCTCGCGACACGCTGGGCGCTCGCCGAGAGGTGCACGGGGTCCGCTCCCGCCGTGAGCGTCGACCACAGCCGCACGTTGCGCCGGGCGAGCAGCACGATGGGCGTGGCGCGCACTGGCGCCGCGCCGCGCTCCGGATCGGAGCGCCGCGAGGAGAGGCGCGTCCACAGGAAGCGTCCGGCCAGGCACTGCTCATCGAGCCACGCGGGCTCGTACTCGCTGATGCGGCTCGGCAGGATCTCCGTCTCCCAGGCACTCGCCGGCGCTTCGAACCCCTCGAGCTGCGCGAGGATGGCGCCCACCGCGTCGGGTCCCTCCATGCGCCCGGTCGATGTGACCCGCTGCCACTCGAACAGGAAGCGCAGGAAATCGCGCGCCTCGATCGGCTCGATCTCCGCGCGCAGCCGCTTGACGGTGTAGCGGTGGATGCGTGCAAGCAAGCGCCGCTCACACCATTCGTTCGGGTTGTTGCCGGGCGGTGTGAAGGCTCCGCGCATGGCAAAGCCTTCTGCCTGCAACGCGGCGAGCGCGGCATCGACGCGCGCCGGGGGGAGGCCGAGCGAGGTCGCGAGTGCCGCGGCGGTGACGGGACCCGAGCCCTCCAGGCGCCCGCGCACCACCTCGATGAGCGCGCTCTCCGCGTCCCACTCCCGCCGCTGTGCGGCGGGTGTCACCACGGCGGGCTCGCAGCGCGCCTCGGGGTAGAGCGCCTGCAGGAGCGGCAGGCGCTCGGCGCTCACCCACAGCCGCGCGGCGCCCGCATCGAGCAGCGTCACGCGCCGCTGCGCCGCGAGGGCGCCAAGGAGCGCCGGCCAGCCGGGGCCGGCGGCCGCCTCGGCCTCGGTGAGACAGCCGAGCCAGGAGAGCGCATCGTGCAGCTCGTCCTCATTGGTGGCGTCGGGCCACGCCTCCTCGCGCACGCGGCGGATCGCATCGGCATCGAGCTGGCCGATGTCGGCGGCGCTCTGCGGATCGAGCCAGCGGCGGCTCATGACGGCCTGGGTGCGGCGCTCCTCGAGCGGCGCATCGTCGAGGTACGCGTACGGTCGCGCCGAGAGCACCTCGAGCGCGAGCGGCGAGGGCTCGGTGAGATCGCGCGCGATGACACGGATGCTGCCCGACTCGAGCGCGCGCAACAGCCGCTCGAGTCCGTCCGCATCCATCGCATCCTCGAGGCAGTCGCGAATCGACTGGCGCACGAGCGGGTGGTCGGGGATCTCGAGCTCCCCGGGAAGGTTCTCGGCGCACGCCACCTGGTCGGGGAACACGGCGGTGAGCAGGTCTTCCGCCGCCATGCGGGCGAGCGGCGCGGGCACTTTCTTGCCGCCGCGGAAGCGCGGCAGCGCGAGCGCGATGGCCGAGCCCCAGCGAAAGCGCACCGGGAACATGGGCGCGGCGCACAGCGCCTGCACCAGCAGCGGGCGCACGCTGTTCGAATGCAGGTAGCGGGCGACGTCCGCGAGCTCGAAGCTGTGCGCGGTGGTGAGCGAGAGCACGATCGTGTCTTCGGTCGCGGCCGCCTGCAGCTCGAAGTTGAAGGAGCGACAGAAGCGCTTGCGCAGCGCCAGTCCCCAGGCGCGATTGACACGGCTGCCGAAGGGCGAGTGGATGACCAGCTGCATGCCGCCCGCCTCATCGAAGAAGCGCTCGAACACCACCGTCTGCTGCGTCGGCAGCGCGCCGAGGGTCGCGCGCGCCGCGGCAAGGTAGTTGACGAGCTGCACCGCGGCGGGAGCGGCGATCCGCGCCTCGGTCACCAGCCAGGTGGTGGTGGCCTCGATGCCCTGCTCGAGGCGCGCTTCGAGCTCGCTGCGCAGCCGCGAGACACTCGCCGAGAGCTCGTCGGTCCGCCCCGGGGCTTCACCCAGCCAGAAGGGGATGGAGGGCGGCTCGCCGTGCGCATCCTCCACGCGGATGCGCCCCTGCTCGACGCGCAGGATGCGGTAGGACACGTTGCCGAGCTGAAAGATATCGCCCTGCAGGCTTTCGACGGCGAAGTCCTCGTTCACCGTGCCGACGAACTGCGCCTGCGGCTCGAGGATCACCTGGTAGTCGGCGGTGTCGGGAATCGTACCGCCGGAAGTGATGGCGGTGAGGCGTGCGCCGCGCCGGCCTTTCAACCGGCCATTGACCGCATCGTTATGGACGAGCGCGCCGTGGCGGCCGCGGCGCGTCGAGAAACCCTCCGCCAGCATGCGCACCACCTCGTCGAACTCGGCGCGCGTCAGCTCGCGATACGGCCAGGCACGGCGCAGCAGCACGTACAACCCGTCCGTCTGCCACTCGCGGGCCGCGACTTCCGCCACGATCTGCTGTGCCAGCACATCCAGCGGCCTCGCCGTCAGCCGGAGACGGTCGAGCTCGCCGCGGCGCACCGCCAGCAGCAATGCGGTGCATTCGACCAGGTCGTCGCGCGACAGCGGGAACAGCCGCCCCTTCGGCGTGCCGCCGACCGAGTGGCCGGAGCGGCCGACGCGCTGCAGGAAGGCGGCGATCGAGCGCGGCGAGGCGAGCTGGCACACCAGGTCCACCTCACCGATATCGATGCCGAGCTCCAGTGAGGCGGTGGCGACCAGCGCCCGCAGCTCGCCGCGCTTCAGTCGCGCCTCGGCCTCGAGCCGCGACTCCTTCGCCATGCTGCCGTGATGCGCGGTCACCTGCCCGGTGGGCAGCCGCTCGGACAGGTGGCGCGCGAGACGCTCGGCCTGGCGGCGGGTGTTGACGAACACCAGCGTGGTGCGGTGCTCGCTCACGAGCTCGGCGAGGCGGTCGTACACCTGCGTCCATACCTCTCCGGACATCACCGCTTCGAGGGGCGCGGCCGGGATCTCGAGCTGCAGATCGCGCTCGCGCACGTGACCGGAATCGACGATGGTGCATTCGGCGCTGCCGTCATCGCGCAGGTTGCCCGTGCCGACGAGAAAACGCGCCACGTCTTCGATGGGCTTTTGCGTGGCGGACAGCCCGATGCGCCGCAGCCGGCGCCCGGTGAGCGCCTCGAGCCGCTCGAGTGTCAGCGCCAGGTGCACGCCACGCTTGGAAGCCACCATGGCGTGGATCTCATCGACGATCACGGTGCGCGTGCTCTCGAGCATCTGCCGGCCCGACTCCGAGCCCATGAGGATGTAGAGCGACTCGGGTGTGGTCACCACGATGTGTGGCGGGCGCTTGCGCATCGCGGTGCGCTCGTGCTGCGGGGTGTCGCCGGTGCGCACGAAGGTGCGGATGTCGACCTGCGGCAGTGCGAGCGCGGCGAGCTCATCGCGTATGCCGGCGAGCGGGGACTCGAGGTTGCGCTGGATGTCGTTGGAGAGCGCCTTGAGCGGCGATACGTAAACGACCCGCGTCTCATCGGCCAGGCCGCCCGCGGCACCCTCGCGCACCAGCTCATCGATCACCGCGAGGAAGGCCGCGAGGGTCTTGCCGGAGCCCGTCGGAGCGGCGATCAGGACGTGGCGCTGCGCGATGATCGCCGGCCACGCCGCGCGCTGCGCCGGGGTCGGGGCATCGAAGGTGCGGTCGAACCAGTTGGCGACCGCAGGATGGAAGTCGGCGGGCATGGGCACGAATTGAATCACAGCGGTGGCGTTACGAGGAGCCGGCGCGCGCAGAATTCACGGTGCGTACAGCGCGGGCTGCGCAGGGCAGCTGTATGCTGGCCGGCCTCGGCAGGGTAAAGTCAGCGCTTCGACGCTGCAATTCTGGGGACGGGGGATGTGGGATCAAGATCTCGAGGACGCATCGCGTCGTAAGTACGTATGGCTCGCCGGCGCCGTCGCCGCCGCGGCGGTGGCCGCCGGCGGCTGGTACTGGTATTCGGGACGAGTACGCCCGGCAGCCGAACCCCCGCCGGTGCGCCCGGCAGCGCCGCAGCCGGCGGCGAACGCCGCGCCAACGATCTCGCATCCGATCCCGGGTGAGGGCGCGCCCGCGGCCCTTCCCGCGCTCAACGACAGCGACCCGGTGGTACGCGATTCGCTCGCTGGCGTGTTTGGCCGCGCCAGGGTCGAGCAGTTCCTGGTACCGCAGAACATCGTGCGCCACATCGTGGTGACGGTCGACAACCTGCCACGCCACAAAGTGGCCGTGGAGCTGCGGCCCGTGAAGCCGACAGGCGGGGAAACGGTGACCGCGGCCCAGGGCGCGGTGACCACCTTCGGGGAGGCCAATTTCGAGCGCTATGCGCCGCTCGCGCACGCGGTGCAGGGGACCGATGTCAAGGCGCTGGCGGTGGTCTACGAGCGGCTTTATCCGCTCTTCCAACAGGCGTACGAGGATCTCGGCTACCCGGGAAAGTACTTCAACGATCGGCTGGTGGAAGTGATCGACCACCTCTTGCAGACGCCCGAGGTGCCGGCCCCGATCCCGGTGGTACAGCCGAAGGTCTTCTGGGAGTACGCCGACGCCAGCCTCGAGAACCGCTCGGCGGGACAGAAGCTGCTGATCCGCATGGGTCCGCAGAACGCGCGCATCATCAAAGCGAAGCTGCGCGAGTTTCGTGCCGAGATCGTCAACAAGAAATAACGCGCACAGGGAAGCGCTGCGAGGGATCCACATGAACGAGGTTTCCTCAACGGACGAGGCAGGGCTCGAGCGGCCGCTCGCACAGCTGCGCACGGTGTTGATACCCGGCGAGACGGTCGAGGCCTGGGCCGTCCAGATGCGCCCGTTCGCGCTTACGCATCGGCGGCTGCTGATTGCGGCCACCAGCGGCCGGCTCATCGTGCTCACCCGCAAGCTCCTCGGGGGCTTCGACGTCACCACCATCCGCTGGCAGGACCTCGAGGAGGTCACGCTGCGCGTTGGCATGCTGAGCGCCGATCTCGCGGTGCGCGCTGGCAAGGCAACCGATCTCGCCTCCCTCGGTGCCGCCGGCTCGCAGCGTGTCGAGTTCCGCGGGTTGCGCCGCGACGAGGCGCAGGCCGTGTACCGGATCTGTCAGAGCCAGGACCAGGCATGGCGCGAAAAGCGCCGGGTGCGCGAGCTCGAGGAGTTGCGCGCGCGCTCGGGCGGCATCCAGGTGAGCGCGGGGACCCTGGGAGGCGGTGCGGCGGCGGAGAGTGACGCGGTGCGGCGGCTGCAGGAGGCGAAGCAACTGCTGGAAGCCCGCCTCATCAGCGATGCGGAGTACGAGGCAATCAAGGCGAAGATCATCTCCTCCTGAAAGTTCGCGCCGCGAATCCTGAAGATTCGCGACCCGGGCAACTTTCAACACCTCAATGGGCACCTGTGCACAAGTAATCCACAAGCAATCCACAGCTGAGCTGCGTTAGGCTCACGCCATGGCCATCCGTTTCCGGCGGCGCCGCCAGGCGCAGAACGAAGTCATCGGGACATACAGTTTCCCCAGCCGGACGGTGCAGGTGCTGCGGACTGAGGACAACCGTATCCTCTGGACCTGCGACTGCGAGAAGTTCCGCCGCCAGAACGGTCACCGCGAGCCCCTGTGGTGCAAGCACATCGCAAAAGCCGCGGCGCGGCGCTCGCTCGAGCGCCTGACACGGCGCGTGGCGGTCAGCCGGGCCTTCGAGAGCTGACCCGGGGTCCCCCGGGTGGGCCGCCGGAGACCCCCTCCCTGACCGCCGAGCTTTGCCTCGCAGCGCATATCCGGTATCTTTTTGGCGAAATTCTGAGGAGATCGGAACATGCGCTGGGAAGTACCGCAGGCGATCGAGATCCGTCTTGGCATGGAGATTACCCTGTACATCGCACGCCGCTGACTCCGCACGCGGGGAGCCGCGGTCGCGCTCCCTGAGCCCGACGGGGTGAAGGCGCCGTGAGGATCCGCGTCCTGGGGTCGGCTGCCGGCGGCGGCTTCCCCCAATGGAACTGCAACTGCCGCAATTGCTCGGGCGTCCGCGACGGCACGCTGCGGGCGGCGGCCCGTACCCAGTCCTCGATCGCCGTGCGCGGCCATGACGGTACGCGCTGGGCGCTCGTGAACGCTTCGCCCGACATCCTCGCGCAGCTCCACGCCAACCCGGCACTGCACGGTGCGCGCGCAACGCGGGACAGCGCGATCGCCGGGATCGTGCTGGTTGACGGGCAGGTTGACCACACCGTGGGACTGCTCATGCTGCGCGAGTCCGGCAGTGCGCTGCCGGTCTGGTGCACCGATGAGGTCTGCGCCGATCTCACTCACGGCAACCCGATCTTCGGTGTGCTCGCCCACTATTGTGGGGTGGCGCGGCACGCCATGATCCCCGACGGTCGTGAATTTGCGATTCCCGGTGTCGCCGGCGTCACCTGGCGCGCCATCGCGGTGTCCGCCAAGGCGGCGCCATATTCGCCGCACCGGGAATCCCCGGTGACCGGCGACAACGTCGCGCTCGTCATCGGCGACGAGGCGAGTGGACGCACCCTGGTGTACGCGCCGGGCGTCGGCGCGGTGCACGAGGCGCTGTGGCAGGCGATGCAGGCGGCGGCCTGCGTGCTCATCGACGGCACGTTCTGGAGCGACGATGAGATGGCCGATCTCGGGGTATCGCACAAACGTGCCCGCGACCTCGGCCACTTGCCGCAGAGTGGTCCCGGTGGAATGCTCGAGTGGCTCGGACGGCTGCCGCCGGCGACCCGCCGCTTCCTCATCCACGTGAACAACACCAACCCGATCCTCGACGAGGACTCCGCACAGCGCGCCGAGCTCGCGCGCCGCGGCATCGAAGTCGCCTGGGACGGCCTGGAGATTGCACCGTGACGGCGGCGGGCCTGTCGCCGCCGGCCTGGACGCGCGCGGAGTTCGAGCAGCAGCTGCGCGAGCGCGGTCGCGCATACCATGTTCACCACCCCTACAACCTCATGCTGAACGGCGGCCAGGCCACGCCGCAGCAGATCCGCGGCTGGGTCGCGAACCGCTTCTACTATCAGATCAATATCCCGGTGAAGGACGCCGCGATCCTCACCAACTGCGACGAGCGCACCGTACGGCGCAACTGGGTGCAACGGATCCTCGACCATGACGGCCACGGCGACGACCCCGGCGGCATCGAATCCTGGTTGCGGCTCGCCGAAGCGGTCGGCCTCGCACGCGCGCAGGTCGAGAGCCTCGCGGAGGTCTTGCCGGGGGTGCGCTTCGCGGTCGATGCTTACGTGAACTTCGCGCGCCGCGCGCCCTGGCAGGAGGGGGTGTGTGCCTCGCTCACCGAGCTGTTCGCGCCGGAGGTCCACCGGCAGCGGCTCGCGAGCTGGCCTTCCCATTACCCGTGGATCGACCCGGCGGGCTTGAGCTACTTCCAGAGCCGCATGAGCCGCGCCCGGCGCGATGTCGAGTTCGCACTGGCCGTGACGCTCGAGCGCTTTGCGACGCGCGCCGCACAGGAGCGCGCCTTGCAGGTACTGCAGTTCAAGCTCGACGTGCTGTGGCAGATGAACGACGCGATGGCGCTCGCCTATGGCGTGACGCAATGAGCGAGCTCACCGACACGATGAAACCGGCGATCGCCCACGGCCTGCGCCTGCAGTGGGAGCCGGCGCAGGACGCGCACGTGCTCCTCTATCCGGAAGGCATGGTGAAGCTGAATGGCAGTGCCGGCGCGATCCTGAGCCGCTGCGACGGCGTGCGCACGGTCGCCGACATCGTCGCGGACCTCGAGCGCGCGTACGCGACCAGCGGCCTCGCAGCGGACGTGCGCGCATTCGTGACGATGGCGCTGGAGAAGCGCTGGCTGGAGCTGCGAGCGTGACTGCGCCAGCGCCGCAGATGTCACGGGCTCCACGCGGGACATCGCCCGCAGTGGGGCCGCCGCTGTGGCTGCTGCTCGAGCTCACCTACCGCTGTCCGCTGCATTGTGTGTTCTGCTACAACCCGACCGAGTTCGCGCGCACGGGTGCGGAGCTGCCGACCGCCGAATGGATCCGGGTGCTGCGCGAGGCGCGTGCGCTCGGCGCGGTGCAGCTCGGGCTCTCGGGCGGTGAGCCGCTCGAGCGCGAGGATCTCGAGACCATCGTGGCCGAGGCACATGCGCTCGGCTACTACATCAACCTCATCACTTCGGGGGTCGGGCTGACCGAGGCGCGCTGTGCTGCGCTCAAGACCGCGGGGCTCGATCACATCCAGCTCTCCTTCCAGGACAGCACGCGCGAGCTGAACGATTTCCTGAGCAGCACGCGCACTTTCGAGCTGAAGGCGAAGGTCGCCGCCCTGATCCGCACTCACGACTACCCCATGGTGCTGAACGTCGTGCTGCACCGGCTGAACATCGACCACGTCGGCGAGATACTCGACATGGCCGAGCGGCTCGGGGCGCAGTACGTCGAGCTCGCGAACACGCAGTACTACGGCTGGGCGTGGCTCAACCGCCAGCAGCTGCTGCCGAGCCGCGCGCAGCTCGCGCGGGCGGAGGCGGTCACGCAGCGCTTCCGCGAGCGCGTCGCCGGCAGGATCCAGGTGTATTTCGTCGTGCCGGACTACTTCGAGCGGCGTCCCAAGGCCTGCATGGGAGGCCTTGGTTCGGTGTTCCTCGGCATCGCCCCCGATGGCACGGCGCTGCCCTGTCATGCCGCCCGCATGCTGCCGAATCTCGAGCTGCCGAATGTGCGCAGCGCAGACCTGCGCGCCATCTGGTACGACTCGGAAGCTTTCAATCGCTTCCGTGGCGAAGCGTGGATGAAGGAGCC
Organism: Steroidobacteraceae bacterium; assembly: GCA_035642735.1. Taxonomy (GTDB): domain Bacteria; phylum Pseudomonadota; class Gammaproteobacteria; order Steroidobacterales; family Steroidobacteraceae; genus 13-2-20CM-66-19. The sequence continues at coordinate 3,238 of DASQRV010000485.1, read as the reverse complement.
CTGCCGGAGCTGCCCCGAGAGGGTGAAGGACTTTGGCGGCTGCCGCTGCCAGGCGTACCTGATGACCGGGGACGCCACCAACACCGACCCGGTCTGTGATCTTTCTCCTCACCACCACCTGGTCACGGACGCGGTAGCGCGGGCCGACAGCGCCGCCGCAGCGACTGCGCCGCGGGAACACGTGCTGGTGTTCCGCGATCACCGCACCTCGATCGCGGTGGTGCCCGGTGAGCCTCCAGGTGTTGGCGGGCCGGGAGCGAGGGGCACATGAGCGTTCGCCGCGTGCTGAAGATGGGCGAGCCGCTGCTGCTGCGCGTCGCGGCGGAGGTGACGCGTTTCGACGCGGAGCTGCGGGAGCTCGTCGCCGACATGGACGACACCATGCGCGCGCTGAGCGGCGCCGGTATCGCTGCGCCGCAGATCGGCCTCAGCGTCCGCGTGGTGATCTTCGAGCTCAAGGACAACCCGCGCTACCCGCACATCACTCCGGTGCCCTACACCGTGCTGGTGAATCCACTTGTCACGCCGCTCACGGCCGAGCAGGATGAAGGTTGGGAAGGGTGTCTCTCCGTGCCCGGAATGCGGGGCCTGGTGCCGCGCTACCGGCGCCTGCGCTACACGGGCTTCGATCAGTACGGTGCACCCCTCGACCGCACCGTGGAAGGCTTTCATGCCCGCGTGGTGCAGCACGAGGTCGACCATCTCGACGGCATCCTGTTCCCGCAGCGGGTGCGCGACCTGCGCGACTTCGGCTTCGAGGACGCACTCGCCGGACGGATGACGCCGATGCCGGACTGACTTCAGTGGCGTGACAGCAGACAGGGAGATGCACGATGAGCCAGCGAGCCGCCGGAGCTTTCGACGTGAAGGTCACCCCGCAGAAGCCCGACACCCAGGTCGCTCGGGCGGCGAACCTCGGGCGCCTCACCATCGACAAGCGCTTTCACGGCGACCTGGAGGGCATCAGCAAGGGCGAGATGCTGGCGACGCAGACCGACACGCCCGGGTCCGCGGGCTACGTGGCGATGGAGCGGGTGACCGGCACACTGAAAGGGCGCACCGGCAGCTTCGTGCTGCAGCACAGCGCCACCATGACGCGCGGTGCTCCGAAGGCGAGCATCGCCGTGGTACCGGATTCCGGTACCGGCGAGCTGCAGGGGATCAGCGGCACGATGACCATCACGGTCGCCGGGGACGGCTCGCACTCGTACGAATTCGATTACAAGATCGGCCCGTAGGTGAGCGCGCCTGCTCAGGGCGTCTGCTCACGGGCTCCCGGAGCGCTCTCGCGGCGGCCACGTACGTCGCGCATCATGCGGATGGCCGACTCGACGCCCTGGTAGTACCCGGGGATCTGCCCGAGCTCGTGGTAACCGAGCGTGTGATAGAGCGCGCGTGCCGCCTCGTTGCCCGCGCGCAGCTCGAGCCCGATGATGAAGGTTCCCGCGGTGAGCGCGGTCTCCTCGAGCCACTGCACCAGAGCCCGGGCGATGCCGCGGCGGCGGTGGGCAGGATCGACGGCGAGCAGGTTGAGATGCGCGACATCCTCGCCATAGCGCATGATCGCAAAGCCCGCGATCATCCCCTGTTGACGCGCGGTGAGCACGACGCTATCTGCGTCCCGCACGTGCCAGCGGATGCGCGCTGCTCCCCACGCCGGCTTGAGGCCCGCCTCGACGTGCGCCTGTGACATCGCCGCGAGCAGCGCAGCGTCGCCGGCACGGGCGGGCTCGAGGCGGTACGGGTAGTCGCTCCCGGGCATGGTTCGCGCCGATTCAGGCGAGGGTGTGGAAGACCTTCTGCACGTCGTCATCCTGCTCGAGACGGTCGATCAGCGTGAGCACCTCGGTCGCCTTGTCCTCGGGCAGCTCGGTCGGCACGGTGCAGATGTACTCGTGCTCCGCCGACAATGCGCTGAGGCCGCGCGTCTCGAGCGCCTCCTGCAGCCGGCCGAAGTCGGAGAATCCGCCGCGGATCACCAGTTGCGCTTCACCCTTCTCGCCGGTGCTCTCGCCCATCTCCTCGAGGCCGTGATCGATCAGATACAGCTCGAGGTCGTCCTGATCGAGCCCCTGCGGATTGAGGCGGAAGACACCCATCTTGCGGAACATGAAGCTGACACTGCCGCTGGTGGCGAGATTGCCGCCACCCTTGGAGATGATGTTACGTACCGCGGCAACGGTGCGCGTCGGGTTGTCGGTCGCCGTCTCCACCAACAGTGCCACGCCGTAGGGGGCGTAGCCCTCGTAAAGCACCTCCTGGTAGTTGGTCGCGTCACGGCCGGAGGCGCGCTTGATGGCCGCCTCGACCCTGTCCTTCGGCATGTTGACGGCGCGGGCGTTCTGGATGACCCGCCGCAACGTGGGATTCGACGCGGGGTCCGGACCCCCCGCCTTCACAGCCATGGTGATGTCCTTGGCGATGCGCGCGAACTGCTTCGCCATGCGGTTCCAGCGCGCGAACATCGTGTGCTTGCGGACTTCGAAGATGCGCCCCATGGCTGCATGGTGCACGAACGGCACGGGCTGTGCCAATCACGCGCGGCACGCGGTTCCGGTGTCGCGTCGCCTTCGGACACGCCGCCAGGAGCGCTGGGACGCCGGCGCGCAGGCAACCTGGGTTTGGGACGGATACATTGCACCAAATCCGTCAGTAGACTAGACTTGGTCTAGGCAGGATCAAATTCCATGACTGATCGCACGATCAACATCTACGAAGCGAAGACGCAGCTCTCCAAGCTGGTCGATCAGGCCGCGGCCGGGGACGATGTGATCATTGCTCGTGCCGGCAAGCCGGTTGCCCGCCTGACTCGCCTCAAGGAGGCGAAGCGCACGGTACGCTTCGGCCTCCTTAAAGGTGCGGTGAAGATTCGCAAGGACTTCGATGAGCCGCTGCCGGATGAGATGCTCGCGCAGTTCGAAGGCCGCGGATGAGGCTGCTGCTCGACACGCACGTGTTCCTGTGGACGGTGACCGGACACGCAGCCCTCAAGCCGGCGGCCCGAAAGCTCATTTCGGCCGCCGAGGCCGTTTATGTGTCTGCCGCTTCGATCTGGGAGATTGCCATCAAGGCTCGATTGGGAAAGATCGAGGGTGACCCCGCGGGGCTCGTGGCCGCAATCGATGACAGCGGACTGATCGAACTGCCGGTATCGGCACGACACGCCGCCGCGGTCGCCAGACTGCCGTTGCACCATACCGATCCGTTCGATCGGCTCTTGATCGCCCAGGCCCTGACC
>DASQRV010000484.1:0-2418 GCA_035642735.1 Steroidobacteraceae bacterium | reverse complement strand
CGGCCTGTTCATGCCGGTGTTCTTCACACTCGTCGGCCTCACCATCGATGTCTCCGCGCTCGCAAAGCCACAGTTTCTGTGGCTCACCGTCGGGCTCATCGCGCTCGCGAGTGTCGGCAAGTTTCTCGGCGCCTTCGTCGGCGGCCGCTTCGGCGGATTGACCCCGGCGGAGTCGTTCGCAGTCGGCTGTGGAATGAATGCCCGCGGCTCGACCGAAGTGATCGTTGCCTCGATCGGGTTGCAGCTCGGGGCACTCGATGTGCACTGGTTCACTGCTATCGTCGCCATGGCCGTGGTGACGACCATGGCGATGCCCCCGATGTTGCGCTGGGCCTTCGGCAGGCTGCCGATGAGCGAGGAGGAGCGGACGCGCCTCGAGCGCGAGGAGTTCGAGGCGCGCGCATTCCTGCCACGGATCGAGCGGCTGCTCGTGGCGGTGGACGACAGCGCGAGCGGAAGTTTGGCCTCGCATCTTGCGGGACTGCTGGCGGCCGCACGGCGCACCCCTACGACGGTACTGCACCTGGACACGATGCAAACGGGAGCCGAGCGACAGGCCAGGCACGCCGAACGCTCAGGCGCGCTCGTGGAAGCCGCCGCCGCGGCGGGTGCCGAGGCGAGCGCAGCCAGCCGGGTACCGTCGCCCCCCGCCACCTCGAATCCGATCGACGTCACGACGCGCACCGGCACGGTCGATGGCGCGCAGAGCGCGGTTGCCGCCGAGGCTCAGAAGGGTTACGGGCTGCTGCTGATCGGCAGTGAGCCGGCGGTAGTCGGCAACGGCTTCGCTCCGCAGATCACGCAGACCGCCCAGGGGTTTCCCGGACCCTTCGCCATCGCGATCGCCCGCGGTCAGCAGCGCACGTCCCCAGCAGCTCCGCTACGCGTCCTCGTGACAGTGAGCGGTACCCGTGTTTCGCGCCAGGGCGCCGAGGTCGCCATTGCGCTGGCTCATGCCTCGCGCGGCTCGGTGACCGCCTTGTATGTCGGCGCTTCCCGCGCCGGCTCGGTGTGGCGGCTTCAGTTCGGCGAGGCACTGGCCCCACGCGGCTACGCCGACGCCGTCGTCCGCGAAGTCATCGAGATGGGCGAGCACTATGGCATCGAGGTTCGCGGCGCGATCCGCCCCTCCGGCAGTGTGCGCAACGCGGTGCTGCGCGAGCTGACGCGCAGACCGTACAACCTGCTGGTGATGGGAGTCAGTCCCCGGCCAGGCGATCAGCTGTTTCTCGGCGAGATCGCGGCCGAGATGCTGGCAAGGGTGGGCACATCGCTCCTGTTCGTCTGTCCGGAACCCGTCCCGGGAGCAGAGGCGGAGAAGCCTTCCGCAAACCCCGGCGTGTAGAGATTCGCTTCAGAGGTGCGCGCGGTTCGTCGCCTCACGGCCGTGGTCTGCGCGGCCGGCGCAGAGGGTCATGAGTGACGCCGCGTGAACCGCAATCGCCAGGTGTGTTCCGGCCGGCCACGCGGCGGGCTCAGGAAGCGCACGACCGCACCCCCGTTGGCGCTGTGTGCCGCCGCCACCTTCGTGGCGACGAGCATGGGCAGCGCCACCACCACGCCGGCAATGCCCCAGACCCATGCGCCGACCCACAGGGCCACCAGTACCACGATGGGGTTCAGATCGAGGCGGCGCCCGAGGAATATCGGTTCGACGAGATGACCTTCCACCGCGGCGAGCATCAGGAAGCTCGCGGCGACCAGCACCGTCTGGCTGATGCGATCGAAAGACACGAAGGCCACGAGGGTCAGGATCGCAAGCGTGCTGGCACATCCGAGATACGGGATGAAGTTCAGCACACCGGCGAGGGCGCCCCACAACATCGGATTCGGCATGCCGAGCAGCCACATCACCAGTGCCGTAATCGCGCCGAACAGCAGATTGATCACGGCCAGCGTGCCGTAGTAACGGCCGACCTCCAGGCGGATGGCCTCGATGACGCGCAGCACATGGATGGCGCGCCCGTCGCTGGCGACCGGCGCCGTCATGCGTGCGAGCGTCGCCGGCCCCGCCGCAAGCAATAACAAAGTGAGCGCCCCGCCCATGACGAAAGCGGCCACTAGGCCGCTCGTCCCCTGCACGACATCCATCGCCGACACGACAGTTGCAGGGGATGGCGCAACGACCGTAGCGCCCGCGGCCGGCGGATCACCGGAGCCTGCCAGGACGCTCGCGCGCCTGACAATGGCGTCGATCCGACGCATCACCGACTGTGCCGGGCGCGTCTTGTGCTCGATCGTGCGCAGCACGCGCGGTGCACCTTCTATCCATTGCTGCGCGGGCGGCAATACTGCGTGCAGCATGCCACCGACGGCGACCCCCATGAGCGCCAGCAACACCACGGCGCTCAGCGCACGGGGAATGCCGTAGCGCCGCAGGGACTCGACGATGCCCGACAACACCAGCGTGATCAGCAA
>DASQRV010000483.1:0-2197 GCA_035642735.1 Steroidobacteraceae bacterium | reverse complement strand
GATGCGTGCCCGCCCGGCGGGGCGAGCGAGATTTCGCGGGGTGCTATAGCCGCCTGAACATCACGGGACGGCCACCGGCTTAGCCAGAGGTCCGCATGACTACACGCCGCGAACTCGCCAACGCCATCCGCGCCCTCGCCATGGACGCCGTGCAGCGCGCCGACTCCGGGCATGCCGGCATGCCGATGGGCATGGCCGATATCGCCCAGGTGCTGTGGAGCGACTTCCTGCGCTACAACCCGGGGAACCCTGCATGGGAGGACCGCGACCGCTTCGTGCTGTCGAACGGCCACGGCTGCATGCTGTTGTATTCGGTGTTGTATCTCACCGGCTATCCGCTGACCATCGCGGACATCGAGAGTTTCCGCCAGCTCGGCAGCAAGACACCGGGTCACCCCGAATACGATCTGCCGCTCGGCATCGAGACGACCACCGGACCGCTCGGTCAGGGAGTCTCCAACGCGGTCGGCATGGCGCTCGCGGAGAAGCTGCTCGCAACCGAGTTCAACCGCCCCGGCTTCAACATCGTCGATCACTACACCTACTGCTTCTGCGGCGACGGCTGCCTGATGGAGGGCGTCTCGCACGAGGCCTGCTCGCTCGCGGGCACACTCGGGCTCGGCAAGCTGATCATGTTCTACGACGACAACGGCATCTCGATCGACGGCAAGGTGGCCGGCTGGTTCAGGGATGACACACCCAAGCGCTTCGCCGCCTACGGCTGGCACGTGGTACCCGATGTCGACGGCCTCGATGGCGAAGCGGTGGCTCGCGCGATCAAGGCGGCGCGCGCGGAAACGCAGCGCCCATCGCTCATCGCCTGCAAGACCATCATCGGCTACGGCGCCCCGGACATACAGGGTACCCAGCAGGCGCACAGCGACCCGCTCGGCGTGGAGGAAATAGCCAAGGCGCGTAAGGTTCTCAACTGGCCGTACCCGCCGTTCGTCATACCAGACGAGATCCGCACCGGCTGGGATCACCGTCCGCAAGGCGCGAAGCTCGAGGGTGACTGGCGTGACCTGTTCGCGCGCTACGCAGCCGCGTTTCCCGATGCTGCACGCGAGTTCCAGCGGCGCATGCGCGGCGAGTTGCCGGCTGACTGGCCGGATGTCGCCGCCCGGACGCTGCAGGACCTGATCAAGCAGACTGCGCCCCAGGCGACGCGCGCTTCCTCGAAGGCGGCGCTCAACATCATGGCACCGGCACTGCCCGAGATCTTCGGAGGCTCCGCCGATCTCACCACCTCGAATGCCACGCTGTTCAAGGGCGCCGTCACCGTCACCCCGGACAAGGAAGTGGGCGACTACCTGCACTACGGCGTGCGCGAGTTCGGCATGACGGGGATGATGAACGGCATTGCGTTGCACGGTGGCTTCATCCCCTATGGCGGGACGTTCCTGACGTTCTCGGACTACGCGCGCAACGCTGTGCGCCTCGCCTGCCTGATGAGTGTGCGCGTCATCCTGGTGTATTCGCACGATTCCATCGGCCTCGGCGAGGATGGACCGACCCATCAGCCGATCGAGCAGTTGAGCAGCCTGCGCGCCATGCCGCACATGAACCTGTGGCGGCCGTGCGATGCCGCCGAGGCCGTTGTCGCCTGGACGCTCGCCATCGAGCGTCACGGGCCGACGGCGCTGGTGCTCACCCGCCAGGCGGTGCCGCAGCAGACGCGCAGCGCCGAGCAGCTGGCCAAAATTCGCCGTGGTGGCTACGTATTGATCGACGTCAAGGGCACGCCGGAGGCGCTGGTGATCGCGGCTGGCTCCGAGGTCGGCATCGCGGCTCAGGCGGTGAATTCCCTGAACGCCGCCGGACGGCGCGTGCGCCTGGTATCGATGCCCTCGACCGAAACGTTCGACGCTCAGGACGACGCCTACCGCGAGGCGGTGCTGCCGCACGCGGTGACGCGGCGGCTGGCGGTGGAGGCGGGCGCCCGGCAGAGCTGGTGGCGTTACGTCGGCAGCGGCGGGCGGGTACTCGGCATCGACCGCTTCGGTGCCTCGGGCAAGGGGGCCGAAGTGTTAGCCCATTTCGGGTTCACGGCCGATAATGTCGTACAACAGCTACGCGGACTACTGGAGGATTGAGCGCATGACGATCAGGGTTGGTATCAATGGCTACGGGCGCATCGGCCGTAACGTGCTGCGCGCACTCTACGAGGGCAAGCGCACCGGCGAGCTGAAGATCGTCG
>DASQRV010000482.1:0-2555 GCA_035642735.1 Steroidobacteraceae bacterium | reverse complement strand
GTGCGTGACCTGCCGCGGCTCCCCACCGTGACGGTCGAGAAGCCACAACTGCGTGTCAGCACCCGAGGGCCGCGCCGACAGGAAGCTCAGGTAACGGCCGTCGTGGCTGAAGTGCGGCTTGCTCACGCTCTCTCCATGCGTGAGCTGCTCGCTGTGGGCGCCGGCCCAGTCGGCCGTCCAGAGCGCCGCGCGGCTCTCGTCGGAGGACTTGTCGTAGCTCGTGACCAGGTAGGCAACGGCCGTGCCGTCACGTGCGATCTGCAGATCGGAAACCGCCTCGAAGCGGTACCAGTCCTCGGGCGTCAGGGCACGCCGCGCCTCGGCGGCGAGTGGCGCCATGGTGACCAGCAGGGCGGCGACGATCGGCGGCAGGGTTCTCATGGGCGGGAGGCTTTGCGTTGTGAATCCCGGCCGGCATCGTAAACTGCCGCAGTCAACGTTGCGAACCATGAACGCGCCGAGCCGATCCGCCACCTTCGATGAGCGCCTGCGCCGCGCCCACGCGGCGCTGCGCGCTGGCCAGACGGCGAGCGCGGAAGGCGCACTGCGTGCGCTCGCGGCCGAGCGGCCGGGTGAAGTCAACTGCGAGTGGCTGCTGGGTGCGGTGCTCCTCGCGCAACACAAGGCGGCTGCGGCGCGCGAGACACTCGAGCGGGTACTCGCCGCGGCTCCGGAGTTCGCCGAGGCGCGCGTCGATCTCGCTCGTGCTTACCGCAGCGCCGGGGACGGGGCGCGGGCGCGCACGGAGGTGCGGCGGGTGCTCGAGAGCGAGCCGCACCATCATCGGGCCTGGCTCGCCTACGGCGATGCGCTGGTCGAGCTCGGCCAGTTCCCCGACGCTGCCACGGCGTTCGAGCGCGCGCGGCTCACCGATCCGCATCGCGCGCGCATCGAGGAAGCCACCGCTGCGCTCACCGCCGGCGAGCGCCGCAAATCCGAGGCTATCTTCCGGGAAATACTGCGCGCGGACCCAGGTCACGTGGCGGCACTCTGCGGCCTCGCGGCGCTCTCGCTCGCCGCCGATGTGCCCGAGGACGCCGAGCGGCTGCTGCGCCATGCCCTCGCCCAATCGGCGCACACGCCGCTCGCGTGGCGCGGTCTCGGGGAAGCGCTCATTGCTCTCGGGCGCCTCGCGGAAGCGGATGCCGCCGCCCGGCACGCGACGCAGATCGAGCCCGACAACCCCTACACCTGGATCACGGTCGGCCTGGTCGCCACGAGGCTCATGCGCCATGAGGAGGCGCTCGAAGCCTACGAGCGTGCCGCTCGCCTGCAGCCCGGGGAGGTGCGCCTGCGCACCACTCTCGGTCACGTGCACAAAACGCTCGGCAGCCGAGCGAAGAGCGAGGCCGCTTACAAGGAGGGACTCGCCCTCGATCCGGGCTTCGCCGAAGCGTGGTGGAGCCTCGCCGACCTCAAGACCTACGTGTTCGAGGACGCGGAGATCGCCGCCATGGAGCGGGTGCTCGCGGACGGCAAGCGCTCGCGATCCGAGGTGGCCCAGCTGCATTTTGCAGTGGGCCGGGCGTTCGAGCAGCGCCGGGAATATGGCCAGGCGTTCGCGCACTACGCGCGCGGCAACGCCCTGCGCCGCCTCGATTCGCCCTTCGATATCGGGCGGTTCGAGGGACGCTGCGCACGCATCCGCGCCTTCTTCGACCGCCGCTTTTTCGCCGAGCGCGCAGGCAGCGGCGCTCCGAGCCGGGCGCCGATCTTCATCGTGGGACTCCCGCGCTCGGGTTCGACGCTCATCGAGCAGATCCTCGCCAGCCACTCGCAGGTCGAGGGCACCATGGAGCTGCCGAACATCCTCATCATTACGCGCGAGCTCGATGGGCTCGCTGCCAACCGCAACGGCTACCCGGAGACCCTGCGCGGCGTGCCGGCCGCGCAGCTCACCGCGCTCGGCAGCCGTTACCTCGCCCAGACCGCGCCGTTGCGCCGCGGCCACGAGCGCTTCACCGACAAGCTGCCCAATAACTTCAGTCACATCGGCCTGATCCACGCCATCCTGCCGCAGGCTACGGTCATCGACGCGCGCCGCCATCCCATGGACACCTGCTTCAGTACCTTCAAGCAGCACTTCGCCATCGGTCAGACCTTCAGCTATGACCTCGAGGATCTGGGCCGCTACTACCGTTGCTACCTCTCGCTGATGGACCATTGGGACGAGGTGCTGCCCGGCAAAGTGCTGCACTTCCAGTACGAGCAGCTGGTGCACGACCCGGAAGCGGGCATCCGCCGCCTGCTCGGGCACTGCGGGCTACCCTTCGAGCCGGCCTGCCTCAACTTTCACGAGACCCGCCGCTCGGTGCGCACCGCGAGTGCGGCGCAGGTGCGGCAGCCGCTCTACACGAGCGGCGTTGGTCACTGGCGGCACTTCGAGAGGGAGCTCGAGCCGCTGCGGCGGGCGCTCGGCGACTGCCTCGAGCGATTCGAGTGAACGGCCGGTACGGCCCGCGACGGCGCTTATTGAACGATCGTTGACTAGCGACATCTGCTCACAGGATGATGCGGGTAAGCGCCCGCCTGCGACTGTTGCGGGGCGCGACGAG
>DASQRV010000481.1:0-4334 GCA_035642735.1 Steroidobacteraceae bacterium | reverse complement strand
GCTCTGTAGCGCTGGTACTCGCCGGGGAAGGTTTCGCGCATGAAATCTTCCTCGGTGCGCAACTTGCGCACGAACGACGCCACGATGATGGCGAGCCCGATCGCGGCGCGCACGGTGCCGGAGGCGACGGCCGTGCCGAGCAGTGCGGTGATCAGCCCCGTGTAGATCGGATGGCGCACGTAGGCGTACGGACCCGATCGGATCAGCTCGTGGCCCTGCTTCACGGTCACCGTACCGCTCCAGTTGCCGCCGAGATGCACCCGTGCCCAGACCGCGAAGGCGAGACCGGCGACGACCAGTGCCACCCCGAGCCAGACGGTGGAGAGCGAGGGCGGCCACAATTGCCATGCCAGCGCGCTCCAGCCACGAGCCGGCCAGGCGAAGAGGGTGGCACCGACCGCAAGTGGCAGCAGGTGCGCGAGTCGCGAGGCCAGTGGCTCGCGCCGCCGCGTCGCCTTGCTGCGGAGCGCCGCGAGCATCCAGTAGAGACCCCAGCCAGACCACAGCCAGAAGATGAGTCGCATACCGGTGACCATGGTGTGAACTACAGCAGGTCCCGCAGCCGGTACCAGAGCATCGCCAGCACGAGCGCCGGCCGCCGCAGCGCCGCACCGCCGGGAAATTTGTGGTGCGGGATGCGCGCGAACACGTCAAAGCGCTCCGCGGTGCCGCGGATGGCGTCCGCCACGAGCTTGCCGGCAATCCCGGTGAGCGCAATGCCGTGGCCGGAGAAGCCCTGCAGGAAGTAGACGTTGGGGGCGAGCCGTCCGAAGTGCGGCGCGCGGTTGAGCGTAATGTCGACGTGCCCGCCCCAGGCGTAGTCGATGCGCACCCCCTCGAGCTGCGGAAAGACGCGCAGCATGCGGGCGCGCGTGGCGCCCGGAGCATCGAAGGACTTGAGGCCCGAATAGTTGACACGGCCGCCGAAGAGGAGACGGTGATCCGCGCTGCGCCGGAAGTAATCGAGTACCCAGTTCATGTCACTCACCGCGGCGTTGTTCGCGATGAGCTGTTGCGCTCGCCCGGGTCCGAGCGTTTCGGTCGCGACGATGTAGGTGGCGACCGGCATGATCTTGGCGGCAAGCCGCGGAGCGGTGTCCCCGAGGTACACGTTGCCGCACAGCACGAGGAAGCGCGCGCGCACCTCGCCGCCGGGAGTCTGTACGCGCACCTGCGCGCCGGCGGGCGCGAAGCGGGTGGCGCGCGTGGCCTCGAAGATGCGCACGCCGTGCTGCTCGGCGGCGCGCGCGAGACCGAGGGTGTAGTTGAGTGGGTGGAGGTGGGCGCTGTTGCTGTCGTAGAGCGCTCCCAGGTAGCGATCGGTGGCGAGCAGCTCGCGCAGCTCCTCACGTGGCACGTAGCGCACGCTCGGGTAGCTGAGCCGCTCGCGGAGCTCCGCGAGCTCCTCGTGCAGCTCGTGCACGTGCCGCTCCTTCACCGCGGTATAGAGATAGCCGGGGGACCAGTCGCAGTCGATGGCGTAGCGCCCGATGAGATCGCGCATGAGGGCGAGCGCTTCGACCGAGACCTCCCACACCGCGCGCGCATCGGTTGCCCCGATCAGCCGCTCGAGCTTCTCCTGCCCGCTGGCAATGCCGAAGAGCGCCTGGCCGCCGCTGCGCCCGGAGGCGCCCCAGGAAACCCGGTGCTGCTCGAGCAGCACGACCGAGAGTCCCGCCTGGGCGAGATGCAGTGCGCTCGAGCAGCCCGCAATGCCCGCGCCCACCACGCACACATCGCACTCGACCGGGCCCTCGAGCGCCGGGCGCGACGGGGCGGCGTGCGCGGTAGCCGCATAGTAGGAGCCAATATGGCCAGGGCGTTGCACGGGTCGGCCTCCGGGTCCCCAGTGTTTAGGATATTCGTAAGGCGGCTGGGGGGCGCGCGGCGCGCAGGATAGCCAGCGCCGGGGGGCTCCGCAAATCGAGGCCCGGGCGGATACCGCACGAAACGGCGGTAGCAGGCCGCTACCGCAGTTCTCGGCGGTATGCAACTGAGGCTTCGGTGCGTGAGCTGTGGTCTAATACACGCCTTGCTTGGAGATCGTTTTCCGGGGCGGATTGTTTAATATACTAAACAACCGGCCCGGATGCCCTATGGCTACCCGTCCATTAATTGGTATCCCGGCCGACCGGCGCATGGTCGGCGCACACCCCTTTCACATGGTGGGTGAGAAGTACGCCCGGGCCGTGATGGAAGCGGCGAGCGCCGCGCCGCTCCTCATTCCGGCGCTCGCCGAGGAGCTGCGCTTCGATGAGCTGCTCGAGCGGCTCGATGGGGTGTTCTTCACCGGCAGCCCCTCTAACGTCGAGCCGCGCCATTACCAGGGGCGCCCGAGCGACCCTGGGACGCTGCACGACCCGGCGCGCGATGCCACGACGTTGCCGCTCATCCGCAGGGCCGTCGAGACCGGCGTGCCGGTTCTCGGCGTCTGCCGTGGCTTCCAGGAGATGAACGTCGCCTTCGGCGGCACGCTGCACCAGAAGCTGCACGAGATGCCCGGGTTTCTCGATCACCGGGATGATGAGACGCAGCCGCTCGAGGTGCAGTACGGTCCGGCGCACGATGTGACGCTCGAGCCCGGCGGGGTGCTGCGCTCGCTCGCCTCGAGCGATCGGGTGCGGGTCAACTCGCTGCACAGCCAGGGCATCGAGCGGCTCGGGGGCGAGCTCACGGTGGAGGCCCGCGCCCCGGATGGGGTGATCGAGGCGTTCCGCGTGACGCGCGCGCGACGCTTCGCGCTCGCGGTGCAGTGGCACCCCGAGTGGCAGGTGATGAGCAATCCATTTTCCCGGGCGTTGTTCGCCGCTTTCGGGGAGGCAAGCCGTGAACGTGCGCAGTCCAAGTGAAAAGCGTCCCGTGGTGAGTGAGATCCGCCAATTCTTCCGCGATCACGGCATCGCGGAGGTCGAGGCCATCATCCCCGACATGGCGGGGATCGCGCGCGGCAAGATCATGCCGGCGGAGAAGTTCGCCGAGGACGGCGGCATGCGCCTGCCGGAGAGCGTGTTCCTGCAGACCGTCACCGGAGACTATCCGCCGGAAACCGGCGAAGCCATGAGTCCCGCGGAGATCGATATCGTCCTCAAGGCGGATCCGAAGACGGTGCGCCGTGTGCCCTGGGCCGCGGAGCCGACGGCACAGGTGATCCACGACTGCTTCTATGCGGATGGGCGGCGGGTGTCGATGGCGCCGCGGCACGTGCTGCGCAACGTCCTCGAGCTCTACGCGCAGCGCGGCTGGGAGCCGGTGGTGGCTCCCGAGCTCGAGTTCTACCTGGTCGAGATGAACAAGGACGCCGACTACCCGCTGCGCCCCCCCGTGGGCCGCTCCGGGCGCGCCGAGCCCGGGCGCCAGTCCTACAGCATCGCGGCGGTGAACGAGTTCGATCCGTATTTCGATGACATCTACCAGTTCTGCGAGGACCAGGACATCGAGATCGACACCCTCATCCACGAGGACGGTCCGGCGCAGATGGAGATCAACCTGATCCACGGCCAGCCGCTCGACCTCGCCGACCAGGCCTTCCTCTTCAAGCGCACCGCGCGCGAGGCGGCGCTGCGCCACAAGATGTACGCGACCTTCATGGCGAAGCCCCACGCCAAGGAACCCGGCAGCGCCATGCACATCCACCAGAGCGTGGTGGACGTGAAGACGCGCAAGAATATCTTCAGCAATCCCGACGGCACGCCCTCGCAGCTGTTCTTTGCGCACATCGGCGGGCTGCAGAAGTACCTGCCGGCGGCGATGGCGTTGTTCTGTCCTAACGTCAACTCCTACCGGCGCCTGACGCGCTACCTGTCGGCGCCGATCAACGTGCACTGGGGTTACGACAACCGCACCGCCGGGCTGCGCGTGCCGATGTCGGACGCGCAGGCGCGCCGCGTCGAGAATCGCGTCGGCGGCGCCGATGCCAATCCCTACATCGCGATCGGGGCTTCGCTCGCCTGCGGCTACCTCGGCATGATCGAGGGCGTGCAGCCCTCGGATCCGATCGTCGGCAGTGCGCACGACCTGCCCTTCGGGCTGCCGCGCTCGCTCGATGAGGCGCTGCGCGAGTTGCGCAGCTCCGAGCCGCTGGTGAAGCTGCTCGGCGAGGCATTCGTCGAGGCGTTCACCATCGTCAAGCAGGCCGAGTACGAGGTGTTCCTGCAGGTGATCAGCTCCTGGGAGCGCGAGCACCTGCTGCTGAATGTCTGATTGGCGGTCGGCCGCTCGCGGCCGCCGTGCCGTGGGTATACGGCCGACGGCCGGATGATATAAATAAGAGACCGTGATCCGCGCTCTCCGATGCCTTCGCCCCGGCGCCCTGGTGGCGGCGCTGATCGCCACTG
>DASQRV010000480.1:0-2403 GCA_035642735.1 Steroidobacteraceae bacterium | reverse complement strand
TCACCGAGGATGGCAAGCCGCTGTTCTTTAAGCTGGTCGCCAGCGAGAAGGTCTATGCGGACTTTCAGCTGCGCGTCACCAACAAAGGCGGCCACAGCTCCGAGCCCGTTCCCGACAACGCCATCTACACGCTCACCCGCGCTCTCGATCGCCTCGCCGCCTGGGAGTTTCCCTTCGAGCTCAACGCGGTCACCCGCGAGTACTATCGACGCCTGGCGGAGATCGAGTCGCCGCAGCGCGCCGGCGACATGCGCGCGATCCTGCGCGACCCTCCCGACGCGCAAGCCCTCGCGCGGCTGTCCGGGGACGCGCAGGACCGTTCGATCACGCGCACCACCTGCGTCGCGACGCGCCTCGAAGCCGGGCACGCGAACAACGCGCTGCCGCAGCGCGCGGAGGCCGTGGTCAACTGCCGGATCCTGCCCGGGCATTCGCCCGAGGAGGTGCGTCAGCGCCTGGTGCAGGTGCTCGCCGATCCGGCGATCACCGTCAGTTACCTGGCGAGCGATGGCACGCTGCTCGCTGAGGCACCGGCAAACCGCGGCTTCGCACCGCCGCCGCTGCCGCCGGAAGTGCTGGCTCCGCTCGACCGGCTGGTCGCAGAAACCTGGCCCGGGCTGAAGGTGATCCCGGCCATGTCGGCCGGCGCCTCGGATGCCACGCACACGAGCGCCGCGGGCCTGCCGACCTACACATTCTCGCCCCTCACCATCGATCCCAACGATGACCGCGAGCACGGTCGCGACGAGCGCATCGGCGTCGCCTCGTTCTACCAGGCGAACGAGTTCTTCTACCGCTATCTGCGCCTGTTGACGGCGAGCTGAACCCGTCTCGCGAGGAAACCCGCATGCCCCTCGGCACTGTTCGCTTCGCCGTCGCCACCCTGTTCACCACCTTGATGGCGGGCGCAGCGCTCGCCGCGGACCGCAGCGGCGAGACGGCGGATGCCGCCGCCGACCGGCTGGCACACGAGATCTTCGGGCAGCTGATCGGGATCAACACCACCGATTCCGCAGGCAACGTCACGACGGCCGCCGAGGCCATGGCGCAGCGCTTTCTCGCCGCCGGCTTTCCGGCGGCGGACGTCGTCGTGGCCGGACCCGATGAGCGCAAGAAGAACCTGGTGGTGCGTCTACACGGCACGGGCAAGCACCGGCCGGTACTGCTCATCGGGCATCTCGACGTGGTGGAGGCGCGGCGCGAGGACTGGAGCACCGACCCCTTCCAGCTGGTAGAAAAAGACGGCTACTTCTACGGCCGCGGCGTGCTCGACATGAAAAGCGGCGATGCCATCATGGCCGCGGCACTCCTGCGCCTGAAGCAGGAAGGGTACCGGCCGAGCCGCGACATCATTCTCGCGCTCACTGCGGACGAGGAGGGCGGTTGCTGCAACGGCGTCGAGTGGCTGGTGAGGAACCGCCGCCCGCTGATCGACGCGGAGTTCGTGCTCAATCACGACGGCGTCGTCGGCTACTCGATCACCTCCGACCACGGCGTGCCGCAGCAGTTCGCGTTGAGCGCCGCGGAGAAGATGTATGGCGATTACCAGCTCACCGTAACCAACCGCGGCGGCCACAGCTCACTGCCGCGGCCCGACAATGCCATCTACGAGCTCGCCGAAGGTCTGCTCCGCATCGGCCGATACTCCTTCCCGTTCGAGCTCAACGACATCACGCGCGGCTACTTCGAGCGCATGGCCGCGGTGGGCCACGGCCAGACCGCCGCTGACATGCGTGCCATCACGCGCACGCCGCCCGATGCGGAGGCCATGGCGCGCCTGGCGCGCGATCCGGAGCTGAACTCCATGATGCGCACCACCTGCGTCGCCACCCGTCTCGGGGGGGGACATGCGAACAATGCCCTGCCGCAGCGCGCCCAGGCGGTCGTGAACTGCCGCATCCTGCCCGGACACTCCAAGGAGGAGGTGCGCCAGGATCTTGTCCGCGTGTTGAACGACCCCGTCATCACGGTGCGCTACGTGACCGATGACGGTGCCGTCTCCGACACGGCTCCCGAGCAGCGCGCCTTGCCCCCCTCACCGCTCTTGCCTTCGATGCTCGAGCCACTGGAGAGCACCGTGGCCGCGATCTGGCCGGGCCTCCCGGTCGTGCCCTTCATGAATGCCAGCGCGACCGACGGGATCCACACCCGCGCCGCCGGTCTTCCTACCTACGGGGTGGCCGGCATCGCGGTCGATCGCGATGATGTGCGTGCCCACGGACGCGATGAGCGCGTACGCGTCACCTCGTTCTACAGGGGCAATGAGTTCTTCTATCGCTACCTGAGATCACTGACCGCGCAGTGACCCGCGCGTTGCCGCTGCGCGCCGCTACGACATGCGCCGCGAGATGGCGATCACCGCGATCAACACGATGACGATGTTGAGGATCCACCAGGCAAGCT
>DASQRV010000479.1:0-5356 GCA_035642735.1 Steroidobacteraceae bacterium | reverse complement strand
CTCGCCGGCGGCGCCCCGTGAGCGCGCTGGCGCGCGTGCAGCGCGAGTTCCAGGACTACCTGCTGAGCGGCGATACCGCGGTCGAGGCGCGGGTGATTGGGACCGCGCGCGTGCCCGTCGCCACGCGCCTCGGAATTTACGCCGCTGCTTATCGCAGCCGCCTCGCCGAGGCGCTCGAGAGCAACTACCCGGCGCTCGCGAAGCTGCTCGGTGAGGCGGACTTCGCCGCACTCGCCGCCGACTACATCGCGGCGCACGACTCGCCGTTCTTCTCCATCCGCTACTACGGCGATGCACTCGCGAAGTTCCTCGCCACGCGTGAGGACTACGCCGCGGCCCCGGTGCTCGCGGAGCTCGCCCAGTGGGAGTGGGCCATGACGGCTGTATTCGACGCGGCGGATGCCGCGCCGCTCGGCGCTGAGGAGCTGGCGCGCATCGCGCCATCGCAATGGGCGCAGTTGCGCTTCCGCTGGCACCCGAGCGTGCAGCGCCTGGCGCTGTGGTGGAACGTTCCGCAGCTGTGGCGCGCGCTGAGCGATGACGCCGAGCGGCCGGCGATGACGCTGGCGGCTGCGCCCGCGCAGTGGCTGCTGTGGCGCGAGAACCTGACCACCTGGTTCCGCTCGCTGCCGAAGGCCGAGGTCAGCATGCTGGACGCCGCGCGCAGCGGCTGGCCGTTCGGCGAGCTGTGTGCGCTGTTGTGCGAAGAGCTCGGCGAGAGCGAAGCGCCCGCGCAGGCGGCGACGCTGCTGCGCGGCTGGATCGGCTCGGGGCTCATCGTCAGCGCCGCCTGAGCGGGCGCCCCAAGAAATCACGCTCGACGAGATCAGCGAGACACCAGCCCGCGATCAAGACGCGTGATTTCTTGGGGACCCCACCCGCGTACCCGGGGACGCCCGCAAAATCCCGCCGCTCATCGGTCACTGCGCGTCGCAGGGCATGTCGAGCGCGGCGAGCAGCGTACAATCGCGCTGCGAGCGCCCCCGAGGAACGCCATGCCCGCAGCGACCCACGGCAACGTACTGGAGATGATCGGCAAGACGCCGCTCCTCGCCGTGCGGCGCATCGACACCGGTCCGTGCGAGCTGTTCCTCAAGCTCGAGAACCAGAATCCCGGCGGCTCGATAAAGGACCGGATCGGTCTGTACCTCATCGAGGCGGCCGAGCGCAGCGGCCGGCTCAAGCGCGGCGACACGCTGATCGAAGCGACCGCCGGCAACACGGGTCTCGGCCTGGCGCTGGTGGCGGCCCAGAAGGGCTACCGGTTGCTGCTGGTGATTCCCGACAAGATGAGCCAGGAGAAGATTTTCCACTTGCGGGCGATGGGCGCGGAAGTCGTGATGACGCGCTCCGATGTCAGCAAGGGGCACCCCGAGTACTACCGTGACGTCGCCGAGCGTCTGGCGGGCGAGATGCCCGCGGCATACTTCGTGAACCAATTCGGCAATCCCGCCAACGCCACGGCGCACGAGGAGACAACGGCGCCGGAGATCTGGGAGCAGATGGGTGGCCGGCTGCACGCCGTGGTGTGCGGCGTGGGCACCGGCGGCACCCTCGCGGGGCTCACGCACTATTTCGCGCGTACCGCGCCGCAGGTGGAGATGGTGCTCGCGGACCCCGCCGGCTCCGGTCTCGCCCACTTCGCGACCACCGGCCGGCTGCCGGAGAAGACCTCGCCGTGGCTGGTGGAGGGGATCGGCGGGGACACGGTGCCCTCGGTGGCGGATTTCTCACGCGTCGCCGCCGCCTACAGCATCCCGGACGCGGAATCGTTTCGCACCTGCCGCGAGCTACTCGCCCGCGAGGGCGTCATCGCGGGCACCTCCACCGGCACGCTGCTCGCCGCGGCGTTGCGCTATTGCCGCGAGCAGCGCCAGCCGAAACGCGTGGTCAGCTTCGTCTGCGACAGCGGCAACAAATACCTCTCCAAGGTCTACAACGACTTCTGGATGCTCGACCAGGGCTTCCTCGAGCGCACCCATCGCGGCGACCTGCGCGATCTCATCGCGCGCCCGCATTCCGAGCACGCCGCGGTCACGGTGAACTCCACCGAGACGGTGATGGCGGCCTACCGCCGCATGAAGCTCTACGACGTCTCGCAGCTGCCGGTGATGCAGGACGGGCGCATCGTCGGCATCGTCGACGAGGAGGACATTCTGCTCGAGGTGGTCGGCAACCCCCGGCACTTCAACGAGCCGGTGACCTCCGCGATGGCGAGCCACCTGGTGACCGTTCCGGTCGATGCCCCGGTGTCGCAGCTCATGGAGATCTTCAAGCGCGGCATGGTGGCGATCGTCATCCACAACAACGAGTTCCAGGGACTCATCACGCGCATCGATCTGCTCAACTGGCTGCGGCGGAAGCTGTGAGGCAAACTCCTGCGTAGCGAGGTTTGTCTCCGATGAGTGAAGAGAAATCCGCCCAGCGATTTGCGACTCGGGTCATCCACGGCGGGCAGCGGCCCGATCCGCAGACGGGCGCGGTCATGCCGCCGATCTACGCGACCTCCACCTACGTGCAGTCGAGCCCCGGTGTGCATCAGGGGTACGACTATTCGCGCACCCGCAACCCGACACGCGATGCGCTGCAGGCGGCGCTCGCGAACCTCGAAGGCGGCACCGCGGCCTTCGCCTTCGCCTCCGGCATGGCCGCGACGGCCACGCTGCTCGAGCTCCTCGACGCCGGCTCGCACATCGTCGCCATGCACGATCTGTACGGCGGCAGCTATCGTCTGCTCGAGAACGTGCGCAAGCGCTCGGCTGCCCACCAGGTGTCGTTCGTGGATCTGTCGGAGCCGGACGTGCTGCAGGCAGCCATTCGACCTGACACCCGCCTGGTGTGGGTCGAGACACCGACCAACCCGATGCTGAAGCTGGTCGATCTCGGCGCGGTGGCGCGCATCGCGCAGCAGCACAAGCTGCTGGCGGTGTGCGACAACACCTTTGCGACGCCCTACCTGCAGCGCCCACTCGAGCACGGCTTCGACATCGTCGTGCACTCGACCACCAAGTACCTCAACGGGCACTCCGACGCCATCGGCGGCGCGGCGATCGTGCGTGCGGGGTCGGATCTCGGCGAGCGCATCTCGTACCTGCAGAACGCGGTCGGCGGCGTGCCGGGGCCGTTCGATGCGTTCCTCACGCTGCGCGGGATCAAGACGCTGGCGCTGCGCATGGAGCGGCATTGCAGCAATGCGCTCGCGATCGCGCAGTTCCTCGAGAAGCATCCGGCCATCGAGCAGGTGCGCTATCCAGGGCTCGCCAGTCACCCGCAGCACGAGCTCGCCCGTCGGCAGATGAGGGGCGGTTACGGCGGCATCGTCACCGCGGTGCTGCGCGGCGGGCTCGCTGCAGCACGGCGCGCGCTCGAGCGCTGTCACCTGTTCGCCCTCGCCGAGAGCCTCGGGGGCGTCGAGAGTCTCATCGAGCACCCGGCACTGATGACGCACGCGTCGCTCCCGCCGCCGGTGCGTGCCTCACTCGGCATCAGCGACGGCCTCGTGCGACTGTCGGTGGGCGTCGAGGATGTCGAGGATCTCAAGGCCGAGCTGAGCGCGGCCCTGAAATAGCCGCGCTCGCCGCGGGCGTCAGGTTCCGCCGGGAACGACCGTTCCCTTCTGGGACGGCCAGTTTGAGAATGCCAGCACGTAGAGGAAGATGAGATTGACCAGCGGCAGCGCCATCAACAGGCTCAGCCACGGGGAGTAACCGGCCCGTTGGCAAAGGCGCCAGAACGGGATGATCACGACGATCGCGCCGACGAGCCAGAAGGGGCCCAGGTTGTGTTGGTAATCCATGCCGGCCTCCGTTGGAGGTGGTGGGTGGTGCAGGGTGCTCTGCAGCCGTGTCTGGAGCCCGCCCTTTCTAACTAACTAATGCGCCGCGGGCAACCCTGCCTGACTGGTGAGATAGACCGCGAACGTGCCGAGCCAGTGACCGCCTTCGTAGTGCTCGCCGGTGACGGCGGGCAGCGCGGCATCGGCGTGCGCCCGCGCCGCCGCGTTGAGTGCGGGTAGGCGCGGATCGTGCGGCGGCAGTGCGTGCGCGATGCCTTCGAGCATCCAGGCGCGGCTCAGGTTAAGCCCGTCGATGTGCGCCAGCTTGGGATCGGCCCGGTCCGTGACTACACCGGGCGCAAGCCATGCCGACGCTACAGCCGCTGAAGCGGTGCTGCGCGGGATCTGCGGCAGAAACGCGCTCAGCCAGCGCGCGAAGTCCGGCGGGGCGAGCACGCGGCGCATGAAGTCCGCTTCCGCGAGACAGGGTGAGAGGAAATCCTCGCCCGAGGGCTCGTAAGCGAGCGGGCAGTTACGGTCATGCAGATAGAAGCGTTGCGCGGCATCCTGCAGTGCCTCGTGCATGCGCTCATCGCCACTCACCGCGGCCCAGTCCCAGATGAGCGCGAGTGCGAAGGCAGTCTGGTCGTGCTCGCCGATGCGAATCGGATAGTGCAGCCTGGGGAGGTAGCTGGTCAGGCGCGCCGCGACCTCACTCTCGAGCGGCGCGAGCGTCGCGGACCAGCCCCGTGCATCGGCATCGTCCGAGCTGCGCAGTTCCGCCGCGAGCCGCAGCAGCCAGGCGAGTCCGTACGGCCGCTCGAACGAAGCGCGCCCCGGGCCGCGCAGGTAGGCGATCTCGGCTGCGATGTTCTGCGGCGTGAGACTGCGCGCGATGGCCGCGCGCGCCTCGCTGACGAAGGGCGCATCCGGGAACAGCCGTATCAGCCGCACCAGCAGCCAGTGGCCGTGAACGTCCGAATGCCAGTCGAGGCAGCCGTAGAATGCCGGCGTCAGCTCGCGCGGCGGACGCGCGTCGGAGTCGCTGCTCAGGGTGTGGCTGATGTGATTGGGGTACTCCTGGTGGAGGCACTTGAGCGCGAGTGCGGCAAAGCGCGCTGCGGCAGCCGCATCGAGTGGGGCGGCGGCCGGGGGCAACTCGCTCGCCGTCGGGGCGGCGCGCGCGGGCAGCGCAACTGCCGTAGTGACGCAGCAGCCGGCGAGCAGTGTGACGCAGATCCGGGCGTGAGGCCGCGCAATTCGATCTCCCATGGCCACATGTTAACCTCGCGCACGTGAACGAGCCGCTGCCGATCGTGTTGATACCGGGACTCCTGGCCTCGGCGCGCATGTACGCGGCTCAGATTCCGCAGCTCTGGCGCGTGGGCCCGGTGCTGATCGCGGATCACACGCGCGATGACAGCATGAGCGGAATCGCACGGCGCATCCTGGGCGTGGCGCCCGCGCGCTTCGCCCTGGTGGGACTCTCGATGGGCGGCTACATCGCCTTCGAGCTCCTGCGTCAGGCACCGGAGCGGATCGCCAAAGTGGCGCTGCTCGACACCAGTGCTCGCGCCGATG
>DASQRV010000478.1:0-10506 GCA_035642735.1 Steroidobacteraceae bacterium | reverse complement strand
TCCGAGCCAGCGCATGAGGCGCATCTCGCGCCGCTCATCGGGCATACCGAAGGCGGCGCCGCGGATGAGCGCCTTGCCCGGCCCGCGCGGCAGCACCTGAAAGAAATCCACCTGCTCGGGCATGATGTCGATGCCGAGGTTCGGCAGGCAGCTGTAGAAACGCCAGCTGCGCCGCTGCGGCTCGGGCAGATGAGGCGCCGTGACCGCGCCGACGTATCTCTGATAGACACGCTCGCTCCAGCGCGCCGACGGCGCTTCACGCATCCAGCTGAAACCGCGGGCAATGCCGGGCACTCCACGCTGATCCTCGTAGTCGGGGGTGAACAGGCGGTTGAGACCCGGATGCCCGATCGGCACGTGGTAGGACTCGAGGTAGTTGTCCATCGCGATCTTCCAGTCGACGTCCCACTCTTCGAAGTACATGGGTTGCGTCGGGATGAGCTCCTCGAACCGATAGGGCGCGAGCTCTTCCATCAGCGGTGCCCACACTTCGGAGGGCGGCGGCGGCGGCACCAGGGCGAGACACACCCAGACGAAGCCGAGCGCCACGGCGACGTGCACCGCATCGAGTGAGTGCTCACGGAGGTTGAGATTCGGGAAGCTGTCGCGCGCCGGGGTCGAGAGCAGCGAGCCGTCGTAGCGGTAGGTCCAGCCGTGATAGGGGCAGGTGATGCGGCCGTGACAGCGGCCGGTGCCCTCGAGCAGACGCGTGCCGCGATGGCGGCAGACGTTGCGCAGTGCGCGGATGGCGCCCCCTGCCTCGCGCAACACGATCACGCTGTCGGGGCCCAGCTCGAAGGTCACGTAGTCACCGCTTTGCGGGATCTGGCTGATGTGGCAGGCGATCTGCCAGCTCGGTTTCAGAATCCGCTCGTATTCGAGCCGCGTCATCTCCGGATGGTTGTAGACCCAGGCGGGCAGCGAGCGCGGCGCGGCAAGGGTGAGAGGGTCGACCGGGCGGGCGGCGGTGGAATTCATGATCGGGTCTCCCCGGCGGCACGGTATACGAATATACAATTCTAGCGCAAAAAACTATATGGTCATATAGACGACAGGTTCGCGAGGTGGTACCGTGGCAATCCGCCTTGCCATCTCAGTGACTTAGCGGGGAGCAGCCATGGCCAGGACCCTGACGCGGAACCACGAGCACTTTCGGCGCGCGCTCGCGCGGCTCCCGCTCGGTGTGGCGTCGAACTTCCGCTTCTGGGGCGAGGAGCGGACCATCTACGTGAAAGAGGGCCGCGGCGCACGCGTCACCGATCTCGACGGCAACGTGTATGTCGACTATCGCATGGGCTATGGGCCGGCGATCCTCGGTTACGCGGACCCGCGCGTCGATGCCGCCGCACGCGCCGGCATGGCGGTCGGTGG
The DNA here is from genome assembly GCA_035642735.1 of Steroidobacteraceae bacterium. GTDB lineage: Bacteria > Pseudomonadota > Gammaproteobacteria > Steroidobacterales > Steroidobacteraceae > 13-2-20CM-66-19. The sequence goes on along the minus strand of DASQRV010000478.1, from coordinate 9,135 downwards.
CGTGTTCGCGCTCTCGACCGAGGCCGAATACCGCGTCGCGCAGCGCATCAGTCAGATGGTGCCGGCGGCGGAACTGGTGCGCTTCTCCAACTCCGGCACGGAAGCGGTGATGGCGGCACTGCGCCTGGCGCGCGCCTACACCCGGCGCGACGACTACCTCATTCTCGAGGGCAGCTATCACGGGCTGTTCGACGCCGCCATGTGGTACACGCCCATGGAGAAATGGTCCGAGGTAGGGGATCCGGTCGTTTATCCCTATAGCGAGGGCGTGCCCCTCGCGACGCGCAACTTCGCGCACTTCGTACAGGCGAACGACGCCAACCAGCTCGAGGACGTGCTGCGCCGCCACGGTCAGAAGATCGCCTGCATGCTGATCGAGCCGATCATGGGCAATTGTCTCGGGATCGCCGCCGAGCCCGATTACGTGCGCGCGGCGCGCGAGCTGTGCGACCGCTACGGCGTCGTCATGATCATCGACGAGGTGAAGACCGGTTTTCGCGTCGCGCGCGGCGGTGTGCAGGAGCTCTACGGGGTGCACGCCGACCTGTGCACCTTCGCCAAGGCGCTCGCCAACGGCTACCCCATCTCGGTGCTCGCCGGGCGCGAGGACATCATGCGCAAGCTCGGCAAGGGCGTGGCGCACGGCGGTACCTACACCGCGCACCCGGTGTCGCTCGCCGCGGCGGAGAAGACCCTCGAGATCCTCGCCGAGACCGATGCCCTCGAGCGCGTCGCCGCCTACGGCACGCGGCTGCGGCAGGGCAAGAGCGCGATCCTCAAGGCGCGCGGCATCGCCCACAGCTTCGTCGGACACCCCTCCATGAGCGGGCTGTATTTCGCGCACGACCCGCCGCGCACCTACCGCGACTGGAAGGGCAGCGACTACACCTTCTACGACGCGGTGGCGAAGGTGCTGCACGATGAGTGCATCCTGTGCGAGCCGGACTCGCGCGAGCCCTGGTTCATGTCGGCGGCGCACGATGACAGCTGCCTCGAGGACACGCTCGCGGGATTCGAGAAGGCCGTCGACCGCACGCTCGCGGCGCAGCCGGGCAAGCGTCAGGAGGCGCAGTGGGGCCTGATGCGCGGAGAACCGGTGGCGTGAATGCCGGCGCCGCCAGCCGCTATGACGCCATCGTCGTCGGGGCGGGCCACAACGGCCTGGTGAACGCCTGCTACCTCGCGCGTGCCGGGCTCAAGGTGCTGGTGCTCGAGCGCAACCCTTACATCGGCGGGGCGGCGGTGAGCCGCAAGCTCTACGACGGGTTCACCTACTCGAACTGCTCGTACGTGTGCAGCCTGCTGCGCACCGAGATCATGCGCGAGCTCGAGCTGCCCCGGCACGGTCTGCAGATCATCCCTTACGAGGGCGGCTGCACGCTGATGAGCAACGGCGAGCACCTGGCGCTCTACGACAATCACGACGCCCTGCGACGCGAGATCGCCCGGCACTCGGCCCACGACGCGGAAGCCTACGAGCGCTACGTGCGCGACATGCTCCGCCATTGCCGCTTCATCAAACCGCTGCTGCTGCGCACGCCACCCGATCCCACCTCGTTCCGGCCGCGCGACCTGCAGGAGCTGCTGTTCCTAGGCCGGCATTTCCACAAGCTCGGTGAAGCGCGCATGTACGACACGCTGCGCTTCTTCACCATGAGTTGCGCCGACATGCTGGAGGAGTATTTCGAGAGCGAGATCGTCAAGGCGCACCTCGCCGGCAGCTCCATCATCGGCACGGCGCTCGGGCCGCGCTCGCCCGGTACGGCCTACGTGCTCCTGCACCACTACATGGGCAGCATCGATGGCGCGGTCGGAGCCTGGGGCTTCGCCCGTGGCGGCATGGGCGCAATCACCCAGGCTCTGGCGGCGTCGTTCGCCGCGAGCGGCGGCACGGTGCGTGCGAGCGCTCCGGTGGCGCAGATCCTCACGCGCCACGGGCGCGCCACCGGTGTCGTGCTCGAGGACGGCGAGGAGCTGCAGGCGCCGATCGTGGTGTCGAATCTCGATGTGAAGCGCACCTTCCTCGAGACCGTAAAGGCCGGCGAGCTGCCGCCGGAGTTTCTCGAGCAGGTGCGGCGCTTCAAGATCCGCGGCTCCTCCGGCAAGCTCAACATTGCGCTCGATGGCCTGCCGCACTTTCCGGCCATCCCGCAGGACTCCCCCTGTACCCGCGGCGACATGCACGTGACCGATACGCTGGAGATGGTCGAGCGCGCCTACGACGACTGGAAGGAGGGCCGCTGGTCGCGCGCCCCCTACATCGACATGCTCATTCCCACGCAGATCGACCCCAGCATGACGCCGGATGGCAAGCACTACATGTCGGTGTTCGTGCAGTACTGCCCCTACCGGCTCGCGGACGGGGAGTGGACTGCGGAGAAGCGCCGGGCATTCGGTGACACCGTGATCGAGACGATCGCGCGCCACAGCCCGGATTTCCGCCAGCTGATCCTGCACGCGGAGATTCGCACACCGCAGGACATCGAAAACGAGGTCGGTCTCACCGAGGGCAACATCTTCCAGGGTGAGTTGACCTTCGATCAGCTTTTCTTCAACCGGCCACTGCCGGGCTACGCGCAGTACCGCTCGCCGCTGCGCGGGCTGTACATGTGCGGCTCGAGTACCCACCCCGGCGGCGGCGTCATGGGGGCACCCGGTGCCAACAGCGCACGTGCGATTCTGCGCGACCTCGGCCGCCTGCCGGACCCGGGACGACTCTCGTGAGCGCCGCGGCCGGGCGCTACGACAGCATCATCGTCGGCGGGGGCCACAACGGCCTGGTCTGCGCCGCGTTTCTGGCGCGCAGTGGCCGCTCGGTGCTGGTGCTCGAAGCCGCTTCCCAGGTGGGGGGTGCCGCCGTCACGCGTGAGTTCGCCCCGGGGTTCAGGGTGTCGGCCTGCGCCCATCTGCTGCACCTCATGCCGCCGGCGCTGATGCGCGAGCTCGACCTGGAAACGCTCGGCCTGAAGCTGGCGGTGGCCGATCTGCCGAGCACTGCGCTCGCGAGCGACGGCGCCCATCTTTCACTCGGAGCCGGGGCGTCGGCGTCCCTCGCCGCACAGTCGGCGGCGGATGCGGCCGCGTATGCGGACTGGCAGGCACTGCTCGCGCGACTCGCCGCGGCATTGCACCCGGTGCTGTGCACCACGCCGCCGCGACTCGGCACCGACGCGTGGCGCGACCAGGCGGCGCTCCTGTCACTCGGCTGGCGCCTGCGCCGCCTCGGGCGGAGGGACCTGCGCGAGCTGCTGCGCATTGGTGGCATGTGCGTGCACGACCTTCTCGAGGATCGCTTCCGTTTACCACTGCTCAAGGGGGCGCTGGCGCTCGATGCGGTGCTCGGCACCAACTACGGGCCGCGCTCGCCCGGCACGGTGCTGACGCTCCTCTATCGCGTGGCGGCCGCGCAGGGTGCGGGAAGGCTGGCGCAGCCACTAGGCGGCCTCGGCGCGCTGTCAGAGGCGCTGGCACGCTCAGCGGTGTCCGCGGGCGCCGAGATCCGCACCGACGCCGTGGTCGAGCGCATCCTGGTGCGCGAAGATCGCGCCGCGGGCGTGCGGCTCGCCTCGGGGGAGGAGCTCCTCTCCGGCACCGTCGTGTCGAGCGCCGATCCGAAGACGACGTTCCTCCGGCTCCTCGGCTCTGAGCAGCTCGATGCCGGCTTCGTGCGGCGCGTGTCGCAGCTGCGCACGCGCGGGCTCACGGCGAAGCTCCATCTGGCACTGGCGCAGCTCCCGGAGTTTCCCGGGCTCGGGCCGGACTCGTTGCGCGGCCGCCTGCTGGTGGCACCCTCGTCGGATTACATCGAGCGCGCCTACAACCACGCCAAGTACAACGAATTCTCGAGCGCACCGATGCTTGAAGCGACGCTCCCGACGGTCGCCGATCCCTCACTCGCGCCTGTCGGGCGGCACGTCATGTCCGTGATCGTTCAATATGCTCCGTACGAGCTCGCGGGAGGGTGGAGCGGGCAGCGGCAGCGCTTCGCCGATCTCGTCATCGACACCCTGGCCCGCTACGCGCCCGGGCTGCGCGACTGCATCGTGGCGAGCGAGCTGCTCGCGCCGCCCGACATCGAGCGCGAGTTCCGCATCAGCGGCGGCCACTGGCACCACGCCGAGCTGGCGCTCGATCAGTTCTTCATGGTGCGGCCGGTGCCGGGCGCCACTCAGTACCGCTCCCCGCTCCCCGGACTCTTCCTGTGCGGTGCCGGCTGCCATCCGGGCGGCGGCGTCATGGGACTCGCCGGACGCAACGCCGCGCAGGCACTCATCCGTGAGGCCGCCTAGATGCTCACCCAGAGCGAGCCGCACTACCGCCAACCGCTGCTGAAGACGCCGTTCCACGAGCGGGCGCGCGCGCTCAGCCAGCTCGACAGCTTCATTCCCTGGAGCGGCTACACGACCGTCGATGTCTTCACCAGCGTCGAGCAGGAGTACTTCGCGATCCGTAACGCGAGCTCCCTCTACGACCTGACGCCGATGGTGAAGTACCGCATCGCCGGTACCGACGCACTGCGGTTCCTCAACCGTCTGACGACCCGCGATCTCAGCAAGCTCCGGCCGGGCCGCGTGGCCTACACGGTGTGGTGCAACGACGAGGGGCACCTCATCGACGATGGCACGGTGTTTTGCCTGCGAGAGGACGAGTACCGCCTGTGCACCGCGGAGCGGCAGCTCGACTGGTTGCGCGCGTCCGCCATCGGCTTCGACGTCGAGATCCGGGAGATCACCGAGGAGATCGCCGCGCTCGCGGTGCAGGGGCCGACCTCCTGCAAGCTGCTGAAAGCGGTGGGCTTTCAGGGCGTCGAGACTCTCAAGCCGTTCGAGCACGGGACTTTTGCCATGCCGCAGGGCACGGCAACGCCAGTGGCGCTGCTCGTGTCACGCACCGGCTTCACCGGGGATCTCGGCTACGAGCTGTGGATGTCGCCCGCCGACGCCGAAACGGTCTGGGATGCACTCATGGCGGTGGGCAGCACGCGCGCGCTGCGGCCGATCGGCTCGCGCGCCCTCAACATCGCGCGCATCGAGGCCGGGTTCCTCCTGCCGCGGGTGGATTTCGTCTCGGCGGCTCACACTCTCTACCCCGGTACCGAACGCTCGCCGCTCGAGCTCGGGCTCGCGTGGCTGGTCGATTTCGGCAAGGGACATTTTACCGGCCGCCGGGCGTTGGTCGCCGAAGCCGCGCGCGGCCCGCGGCACCAGCTGGTGGGTCTCGATGTGGCGGGTCAGAAACCCGCGCACCACGCGCTGCTCTATACCGCCCGCTCGGGCCGCAAGGAGGCGGGCAGCGTGACGTCCGCGACCTGGTCGCCCACCTGCAAGCGCAACCTTGCGCTCGCCGTCGTGGACGCTGCCTGCAGCGCCATCGGCGCGACGCTGTGGGCGGACATCTATCTCAACCGCGAGCTGGTGTGGGAGCGCCGCATGGTCGCGGCCCGCGTCGTCGAGCGGCCGTTCTTTGCACCGGCACGGCGGCGCGCCACGCCGCCGGCGGATTTCTGACACCCGCGGGCCAGCATGATCGTCAGTCAGTCGAAGTCCGCCGCTGCCCGACCCTGGCTCGATCCGGCCGCGAGTCCGCAGATCCTGATCGAGGGGGTCAGCAAGACCTACGGCGCCGCGACGGCGGTCGATGACATCACACTCGGGATCTACAAGGGCGAGATGTTCGCGCTGGTGGGGGCGTCGGGGTGTGGCAAGACGACGCTGCTGCGCATGCTGGCCGGGTTCGCCACCCCGAGCCGTGGACGCATCTGCATCGACGGCGTCGACATGGGGAGCGTCCCGCCGCACGAGCGTCCGGTGAACATGATGTTCCAGAGTTACGCGCTCTTCCCTCACATGACGGTGCAGGACAACGTCGGCTACGGCCTGCGACGCCTGTCGCTCGCACGCGAGGTGAAGCAACAACGCATCCGCGAGGCGCTCGAGATGGTGCAGCTCGGCCCGCTCGCCGCCCGCCGGCCGCACCAGCTCTCCGGGGGCCAGCGCCAGCGTGTCGCTCTGGCACGTGCCTTGATCCGCCGGCCGAAGGTGTTGCTGCTCGATGAGCCGCTCTCTGCGCTCGACAAGAAGCTGCGCGAGCAGACGCAGTTCGAGCTCATGGACCTGCAGTACGAGCTCGGCATCACCTTCATCGTGGTGACTCACGACCAGGACGAGGCGATGGCACTCGCCACGCGCATCGCCGTGATGAATCGCGGCCGCGCGGTGCAGGTCGGGACGCCGGCGGAGATCTACGAGTTTCCGCGCAGCCGCTTCGTCGCGGACTTCGTCGGCACCACCAACCTCTTCGAGGGTACGGTGAGCGCCTGCAACGGCGGGCTGATCAGCGTGCGCTGCGCCGAGACCGGCGGGGAGCTGCTGGTGGACGATGCCGGCAGCTTCGAGCCGGGTCAGCGCGTGTGGATCTCGCTGCGGCCCGAGAAGGTGCGGCTCGGCAAGCAGCCGGCCAACGGCGCCCGCGTCAATCAGCTGCGCGGCACCGTGTGGGAGCTCGGCTACCTCGGCAACCGCTCGACGTATCAGATCAAGACCACGAGCGGCAAACTCGTCACCGTGTTTGCGCAGAACGAGCGCCGCACATCGGAGGCGCTCATCGACTGGAACGATGAGGTATTCGTGAGCTGGAGCGCCGATGCCGCCGTGCTGCTGCTGACGTAGCACCTGACACGTTACCGGCGAAGAGAACATACCTGGGGGGAAGCCCATGAAGAATTCGATTCGCGCCATCGCCTCGCTGATCTGTCCACCGCTCGCCGCGGTGTCGGTCCTGATCCTCTCAGCGCACGCGGCGCACGCCGCTGATGCCGCGAGCCCGACGGGCGCTGCCGGCCCGGCCGCTCCGGCGGCACAGGAAGTGACCGGCGGCGGAGCCGGCCCGCGCGCCGAGGGGCTGCAGGAGGTCGTGGTCACGGCGACGCGCCGCGAGGAAGAGCTGAGCAGGGTCCCGATCAGCGTCACGGCCATGACTCAGGCCGACATGGATCAGAAGGGCATCAAGGACTTCCTCGACATCGCCCGCTTCACCCCGGGCGTGTCGATCGACAACTCCGCGACCAATGCGATCTCCATCCGGGGCATCTCATCCTCCGCGGGCGCCGGCACGACCGGCATCTACATCGATGAGACGCCCATTCAGATGCGCTCGGTGGGCTTCAACCCCGATGATGCGCTGCCGAAGACCTTCGACCTGCAGCGCGTCGAAATCTTGCGCGGGCCGCAGGGGACGCTGTTCGGCGCGGGCGCCGAAGGCGGCGCGGTCCGCTACATTCTCACTCAGCCGAGCGCCACCACCGCGAGCTCCTACCTGCGGAGCGAGGTGTCCTACACCCAGTACGGTGCACCGAGCTATGAGCTCGGCATCGCGCGCGGCCAGCCGATCGTCGACGGCACCTTCGGCGTCCGCGCCAGCGTCTGGTACCGCGCGGACGGCGGCTGGATCGACCGCGTCGACCCGACCACGCGTGAGACCGTGGAGAAGAACATCAACCGCTCGGGTACGCTGCTCGCGCGGCTCGCGGCGGTCTGGCAACCGACAGCGTCGCTCAGCCTGACGCCCAGCATCCTGTACCAGAACCTGAAGAAGCACGACGACTCGACCTACTGGCCGGCGTATTCCGACGCCGGTGCCGGACACTTCAACACGGCGACCCCGGAGCTCATCCCGAACTACGACGAGTACTACCTGCCGGCACTGAAGCTGCAGTGGGACCTCGGCAAGACCCAGATCATCGCGGACGCTTCCTACTTCCATCGCAAGCAGACCACGGCCTACCAGGGCACGGTGTACAACCTCAGCTATTACACGGCGGGTAAAACCGGCGCTTACTTCGGTCTCGGCTGCGTGCCGACACCGGCCGCCGTGAACACCTGCCCCGAGCCGGTCCCGCTGATCGATGCCGACGGGATGCACATACCCCCGCAGTTCGGTACCAGTTACGCGGCGCCCAACGTGATGTCGAACATGCAGGAGAACTACACCGGGGAGCTGCGCTGGCAGTCGATCGATAGCTCGGCGAGGCTCAGCTGGACGACGGGGGTGTTCTGGCAGCTGGCGAAGCAGGGGAGTATCGAGCAACTCTACGACCCGCAGATTAATGCGATGTACAACTACCTGTACGGGACCGACGCCATCAGCCTCTACTGTCCGCCCGGTATGCTGGCCGGAGGTGGCGCTGCCTGCCCTGGGCCACCGGATTTCGTCAACTCGTCGGCGTCGCCAGGTTACTCGTGCCCGACGAACGTCAACTACCCGGCGATTCCGGCCTGCGCCATCTACTACAACAACAACACGACCTTCGACCGGCAGATCGCCATCTACGGCGAGCTGAGCTACGCGTTCACGGACTGGTTTCGCCTGACGGTGGGTGAGCGCTTCTCCCGTACGGAGTTCTCGCTGACGCATTACGCCGACGGGCTCGAAAATTTCGGGCCTTATCCCGGCGACGTTCGCGCGAGCCAGAAGGAGAATCCCAACACGCCGAAAGTTGTCGCCTCATTCCAGGTCGACCCGAAGAACCTGTTCTATGCCTCTTATGCCAAGGGTTTCCGTGTCGGTGGCGGCAACGCCCCACTGCCGCCGTACTGCGGTCCAGATCTCGCGGCGGCAGGCTACCCGAACGGCGCGCCACTCACCTACCGGTCCGACTCGACACAGAACTACGAGATCGGCTCGAAGAACACCATTGGGGACCATTTGCGCATCGCGACCAGCCTTTATTACATCAAGTGGAACGACATCCAGCAGAATCTCTATGTCGCCGGCGCGTGCGGCCTGCAGTTCACCGACAACCTGGGTACGGCAGTGGCCTGGGGCGGAGACCTGCAGGCGGAGCTCGCCCTCGGTCAGTGGCGCATCGATTTTGCCACCGGCTATACGAGCGCGCGTTTCACGAAAAACTCGCCCGCCGATTGCGCGGCCTATTTGAGCCCGGACACCACGCCAGCCGGGATCCCCTGCAAGGCCAGCAACGGCAATGCGATCGCCGGGCAGGCGGCCATCGACTACGCACCGGGCACCACTCCGCCGTTCACGGCGGCGCTCGGTGCGGAGTACAGCTTCCGCCTCGCGGAGCACGATGCCTTTGCACGTGCGGACTGGACCTACCAGTCTCGCAATCCATGGCTG
>DASQRV010000477.1:0-2154 GCA_035642735.1 Steroidobacteraceae bacterium | reverse complement strand
GCCAATAAAATCAAGCGACTACCGAGCGACGCCGCCGGGCACCGCCCGATGTCAGGCCGGTTTGATGTTGGCGTTCAGGCGGAAGAAGTTCGCCGGGTCGTAGCGCTTCTTGAGAGCGACCAGGCGCGCGTAGTTGTCCCCATACGCCGTCTGCACCCGATGGGCGTGCGCATCCTGCTGCGACTCACCGAGATTCACGTAGTAGCCTTCAGTGAAGGGCTCGAGCTTCGCCCACGCCGCACGCGACCACTCGGTGTTGCGCTCCGCGCCCTCGCCGGGGACCTTCCAAAACGAGCCCACCACCATGTCGTAGCGCGCATGGCGGTTCCAGAAGGCCGTTGCGTTCGGCGCCACGCGATTGGCCGCGGCGCCCAGGGGCTGGAAGCCGATGAACGCGAACCCGACCGGCACGGGTGTTGCCTCGACGTAGTCGATGGTGGCGTCGATGAGGGAAGGCGTGAGCGCGCGCGCCAGCCCGCCCTTGAAATAAGCGCCGTAGGGAAAGGGTTTGACCGGATCCGCGGCACCCTGCAGCTTGACGTAGGTCGCAGGGCCGAGCTTGTCGGAGACCGGCTTGCCGAGCGCCCGCAGGGGCGCGAGCACCCGCTCGCCGTCAGCGGGCGCTCCGCAATAACAGACATCGAATGCCAGGCTTGGCCCATCCTTCGCATCGATGTCGAATTCGGGCAGCACACACAACTCATCGGGCGCGCCCGCCATGTAGTCGACGAAGCTGCGCATCAACTGGCGCGAGCCCGCAAACGGAAAGGTGATCTCACCGCCGTAGAGCATCGGGCCGACCGGGTGCAGCCGATATTCGAACGAGGTGACGACCCCGAAATTGCCGCCGCCGCCGCGCAGGCCCCAGAACAGATCCGGGTTCTCGTGGGCATCGGCCCGCAGCAGCCTGCCATCGGCCGTGACCACTTCCGTGCCGGTGAGGTTGTCGATCGTCAGTCCGTACTTCGGCCCGATGCGGCCGAACCCGCCGCCGAGGGTGAGTCCGGCAAGACCGGTGTCGGAGGCCGTGCCGGCGGTGGTGGCGAGGCCGAAGGCCTGCGCCTCGCGATCGAACTGCCCGAGCAGCACGCCCGGCTCGGCGCGCGCGAGCTTCGCAGTCGGATCGATGTGTACGCTGCGCATGGGCGCGAGGTCGATCTCCAGCCCGCCGTCGCACACCGACTGGCCCGACAGGCTGTGACCACCGCCGCGGACCGAAGTGAGCAGGCCGTGCGCACTGGCGAAGCTGACTGCACGCATGACGTCCGCCGCGCCGGCGCAACGCGCGATGAGCGCCGGCTTGCGGTCGAAGGCGGCATTCCACAGGCGGCGTGCGTCGTCGTAACCCGCGTCGCCCGCGGTCAGCAGGCCGCCCCGCAGGCCGGCGCGCAGATCCGCGACGTCGGCAGCAGTCAGCGTGACCTGCCGGCCATCGAGACCGAGGGCGCCGATCTCCGCGCCCGCGGCGGCGACGCGACGCAACGGTAAGGAAGAGGCGGCGAGCGCGGCGAGCCCCGCTGCACAGAAGGTTCTTCTTCTCATGATGCTTCCTCCCCGGCGAAACGCGGGCAAGCCTGCGCTTGGCGCAGCGCGAGTGTCAAGCGAGGTGGCCGCACGGTGGATCGGTCATTCTGCCGTGGCCGCTGTGGCACACTAGCGGTGCGCTGACCCGCTGGAGCGCCTCTCCGCCAACAATACCCGGGGCCCTGGCCGATTCCGACGGCCACAACATCGAAGTGGTGTGCCATGAAAGAGTTGCTGCGCCGTCTGGTCGTACTTGAGCCCGGCGAGGCGCCGGTCGTGCTGGCGTCGCTGGCGACGCTGCTGTGTACATTTTCCAGCTACACCATGCTGCGTCCGGTGCGCGATGCGCTCGGCGTCACTTCGGGGCTGGAGAAGATTCCTTACCTGTTCTGGGGCGTATTCGTGGTGATGCTGCTGCTGCAGCCCGTGTATGGCTGGCTCACCTCGCGCTACGCGCGCTCGGTGTTCCTGCCGTGGGTGTACGGCTTCTTCGTCATCAACCTGCTGCTCTTCTGGCTTTGGTTCCACGCACAGGCCGATCACACCTGGATCGCGCGCACGTACTACGTGTGGGTGAGCGTCTTCAATCTGTTCGTGGTCGCAGCGTTCTGGAGTCTGATGGCCGACATT
>DASQRV010000476.1:0-2944 GCA_035642735.1 Steroidobacteraceae bacterium | reverse complement strand
ACGTGAGCGACGATGCGCCACTCCTGGAGCGAGTCCTTGAGGACGATCACGGCGCCCGATACCGCATCGAACTGACGCGTGGCTTCGAGCAGCATGTGACCCATGAAGCTGTGCAGGTCGGTCTCGCCGGCGAGCCGCTCGAGGTTGCCGCGGATGACCGCGTTCGCCTTGGCGAGTTCGGCCATCCGCTCCTCGGCGATGTGCTCGCGCTCGCGCCGTACGTCATCGACGAGCCGTTCGCGGTGCAGCGCGGCGCCGATCACGCCCGCGGCAGTCTCGAGGGCGGCGAGCTCGGCGGCATCGATGGCGCGCTGCTGGCGCGTGTTCTCGAACCCCACCACGCCGATGAATTCCCCGCCGACGAAGATCGGCACGAGCGCCTTGGTCTGCGCCCCGACACCGCTGATGGCGGAGCAGCCCGCGCCGGCGGCGCTTTCGGCGCCATTGAAACAGACACTGCGCCCGGCGCGCAGCTCATCGAATATCGGAGCGCAGTTGCGTTCATCGCACGTGCAGGCGGCAATGTCCGAAAGCAACGGCGCGACGCCTGCCGCAGTCCACTCGCTCATCAGCGCGAGCAGCGGCTCACCGTTCGCCCCCGGGCGCGTTCGCAGGAGACCCACCCGGTCGACGCCCGCTGCCTCGCCGATCAGTCCCAGAACCCCGGGGATCGCGCTGCCGACATCGGGAGTTTCCAGCAGCAGACGGCTGGCGCGGGCCGAAGCAGTGAGCAGTCGCTCGCGCGCCTGCAGCGACTCGTTGATGCGCTGGAGTTCCTCCGCACAGGGCCAGGATTCGGCTTCGGGTTCCAACAGGGCGATGTCGGCGTTCATTTCGGCACGTGCTTTCCGCGGCTTTCGCAGTGCGGAAAGTCTACCCTGCCTGCGCCCCAAGCGGTCCGGGTCAACGGCCGGCTCTATCTTAAGAGAGAGCACCGGGGCCGCCGCGGGAGAGGCGAGGGCCACATCCGCGCTTAGCTGGGCCGCACGGGCCGAACGCTGACGCTGCCCGCGAATCAACGGCTTAGCCCCCGGCCTGGCGGACATAGCGCGGCTCCGGTGCCCCCTGCCAGCCCCCGCCGAGCGCCTTGTAAACCGCGACGAGGCTGGTCGCGGCGTCGGTGCGGGACTGCGCCAGGCGGTCCTCGTCCGCGAGCTGCGTCCGCTCGGCATCGAGCACGTCGAGGAAGTCCACGAGGCCGCCCTCGTAGCGCGCCCGTGCAATGCGTGCCGCGGTCTGACTGGCGGCCGCGGCGGCGGCCGCATCGCTCAGACTGTCGCGGGTGCGCGCGTGGGTGATGAGCGCGTTCTCGGTCTCCTCGAGCGCCCGCAACACGGTCTGCTCGTAGGCAGCGAGCGCCCCATCGGCCCGGGCACGACTGCCCGCCACCCGGGCCTGCACGCGCCCGAGATCGAACGCAGCCCAGCTGATCCCGGGCGCGATCAGGTAGCCGCGGCTCGCGGAGGTACCGAGCTCCGAGGGAACCGCCGCGGAGTAACTGAAATTCCCGGTGAAAGTGACTTTCGGAAACAGATCGGCAATGGCGGCGCCGACCAGCGCGGTGGAGGAGGCGAGCTGACGCTCGGCGACACGGATGTCGGGCCGGCGACGCAGGAGTCCCGCCGGATCACCGACGGCCGTGATCTGCGGCAGCTCCGGCAGCTCCCGCGGCGGAGCGAGCAGATCGCGCAGCGCGCCGGGCTCGCGGCCGGTGAGGACGCTGAGACGATGGATCGAGCGGGCGATCGCGGCCTCGAGCGGTCCGATGCTGGCCAGGGTGGCCGAGAGTTGCGCCTGGGCGCGCGCGGTGTCGAGCTCGGTGCTGCGCCCGGCCTCGAACCGCGCCTGGGTCAGCTGGAGCGTCGCGCGCTGGTTCTCAACGTTACGCCACGTCACCGCGAACCGCGCCTGCTCGCCGCGCAGCTCGAAATAGGTACGCGCCAGCTCGGCGGTGACCGACACCTGCGCATCGCGCAGCCCGGCTTCCGCGCCCTGCGCCTGCGCGCTCTGGGCTTCGATGTTGCGCCGGATCCCACCGAAGAAGTCGAGCTCCCAGAAGGCGTCGAAGCCGGCGTCGTAGAAGCGCTCGGTGACAGGCGCGCCAATTCCACTACTGACCGCCGGGAACTCCTGCTGGGTGTAGCCGCCGGAGGCCGTGACCGTCGGCGCGAGGTCGAACTTCGACTCGCGACGCTCAGCGCGGGCCTCCATCAGGTGAGCGAGCGCGATGCGCAGGTCGTGATTCGCCGCGAGGGCATCATCGACGAGGCGATCGAGCGTCGCATCCCCGAACTGCGTCCAGAACCGTGCCTGTGCTTCCTCGCCCGAGTAGGCGCCCTGGGTCGTGCCTGCGAACTGTGGTGCCACCGGAGTCGCGGGCTTCACGTAGTTCGGCCCGACCGCGCAGCCGGTGAGCACGGCGGCGACGGTAACGAGAGCGATCAGGGCGATGAGCGTCGCAAAGGTCGCGCCGCGCCGCCGGCCGATGTCAGTCATGCGCGGCCTCCGGGGCGGGGAGCTGTGCCGGATCGGCAGGCGCCGTGCGCCACGCCGCAGCGCGCCGCACGAGCACATAGAACACCGGCGTCAGGAGCAGGCCGAAGAACGTGACGCCCAGCATCCCGGCGAAGACCGTGACACCGAGCGCGTGACGCACCTCGGCACCCGCGCCCACGGCCAGAGCCAGCGGCACCACGCCCATGACGAAGGCCATCGAGGTCATGAGAATCGGCCGCAGCCGCAGGTGGGCTGCCTCGAGCACCGCCGTCCGTGCATCGCGGCCGCGGTCCTCCTGCAGGTGCTTGGCGAACTCGACGATCAGGATGGCGTTCTTGCAGGCGAGGCCGACCAGCACCAGCAGCCCGATCTGCATGAAGATGTTGTTGTCGCCGTGGTCGAGGCGCACCGCCGTGATGGCCGGCAGCAGGCACATCGGCACGATGAG
>DASQRV010000475.1:0-3055 GCA_035642735.1 Steroidobacteraceae bacterium | reverse complement strand
GCCCGCGTTTCGCTCGGGAGACTCGGCCCGGCCGCTGCGCGCGGTGCGTTCGCTGTGTTCGTTGCGCTCGACGGGACTGCTCATGCGGGACACCTCACTTCGATGGCGCTAGGCGCGATGACGCTATTCGATGGCGCTGGCCGAGCGGGCGCGCTCGCGCAGCAGGTACTTCTGGATCTTGCCGGTGGCGGTCTTCGGAATCTCCTCGAAGCGCACCTCGCGCGGCATCTTGTAGCCCGCAAGGAGTGTCCGGCAGTGCGCGATCAACTCTTCGGCGCTCGCGCGCGAGCCGGGCTTGAGCTCCACGTAGGCGAGTGGCGTCTCACCCCACTTCGGGTCGGGCCGCGCGACCACGGCACAGACCGCGACGCAGGGGTGGCGATAGAGCGCATCCTCCACCTCGAGCGAGCTCACGTTCTCGCCGCCCGAGATGATCACGTCCTTGCTGCGGTCCCTGATCTTGGCGTAGCGATCGCTCTGCAGAACCGCGAGATCCCCACTGTGGAACCAGCCGCCCGTGAAGGCGGCGCGGGTCGCGGCCGGATTCTTGAGATAGCCTTTCATGACGATGTTGCCGCGGAACATGACCTCCCCCAACACCTCGCCGTTCGCGGGCACTTCCTGCATCGTCTCGGGGTCGAGCACCGTCATGCCCTCCTGGAGCGCATAGCGTACGCCCTGGCGGCCATTGAGACGGGTCTGCTCGGCGAGGCTCTCCTCGGCCCAGTGCGCGCGCTTCGCCGCGACCGCCGCGGGCCCGTAGGTCTCGGTAAGCCCGTAGACGTGGGTGAGATCGATGCCGATCTTCGCCATGCCATCGATCATCGCCGCGGGCGGTGCGGCCGCTGCCACCATGCCGCGCACGCGCTGCCGGATGCCCTCACGCTCCGCCGGGTCGGCGTTGATCAGCATGTTGTGCACGATGGGCGCGCCGCAGTAGTGGTCGACGCCGTGCCGGCGCATGGCATCGAGAATCGCCCCGCTCTCCACGCGGCGCAGGCACACGTGCGTGCCGGCGAGCAGCGCCACCGTCCACGGGAAGCACCAGCCGTTGCAGTGGAACATCGGCAGCGTCCAGAGGTACCTCGGGAAGTGCGGCATCGACCAGTCGACGGCGTTGCTCACGGCGTTGAGGTAGGCACCGCGGTGATGCGTCACGACACCCTTGGGGTTACCGGTAGTGCCGGAGGTGTACGAGACCGCGATCGCGTCCCATTCGTCCTGCGGTCCATCGAGATGCGCAAGCGGCGCATGGCGCGCGAGCAGCGCCTCGTATTCTTCGCCCCCGATCGAGGCACCGCCGCCTGCGTACTCACTGTCGGACACCTCGATGAGGAGAGGCGTGCGGCCCTGGCTCTCGCGCAGGATGCGCAGCGCCTGCTGCATCACGGGGCCGAACTCCCGATCGCTGATCAGGACCGACGCCTCGCAGTGCTGCATCTGCCAGGCCAGGAGCTGTGCGTCGAGCCGGGTGTTGAGCGTGTTGAGCACGGCGTTCAGTGCCGGCACCGCGTAGTGCGCCTCCACCATCTCCGGGGTGTTGGTCAGCATCACGCTGACCGTGGTGCCGCGCGTGACACCGAGCGCGCGCAGCGCCGCCGCGAGCCGGGCGCTCCGCTCACGCGTCTCACGCCACAGATAGCGGCGCGCGCCGTGCACGATGGACGGCAGATCGCCGTACACCTCCGCGGTGCGCTCGATGAAGCTCACCGGCGAGAGCGGCGCGTAGTTGGCGGGGTTCTTGTCCAGGTCCTGGTCGTAGATGCTCATTGCGGCCGCGCCCGATCGAGGTCGCCTATTCAAAGTCACGGAAGCCGACCTTGAAGTGCGAGCCGTCGCAGAAGGGCTTGTTGGCGGAGGCGCCGCAGCGGCAGAGCGTCACGCGGTTGCGCACTTCGTACGCGAAGCCGTCGGCGGCGATGACCGGTATGCCGCCACGCACCCACAGCGGCCCGCTCACGCGCTCCGCCGGATCCTCGGTCACGCCGATGGATTTCGGCAGCTGCGGCTCGAGCGGCGTGTCACTGCCGCGCTCGAAGGCGACGAGCCTGCCGGAGGGGCAGTTGCCGACCTGGCGAATGAAATTGGCACGCACCTGCGGGTCCTGGGTGCGCTCCACCTCGTTCCACACCTTGCCGTGCGGATCGCAGAAGCGCGCCCCGGCACAGAGCGCCTCGACGTCCGTCAGAGCGTGCGCCGGCCCCTCGAACACCTGAGCCTGCTCGAGATACGGTGCGCGGCTCGCGGTTTCCGTGCCATCGAAGCCGACCTTCTTGTGGGTACCGTCGCAGAAGGGCTTGCTGGCGGATTGCCCGCAGCGACAGAGCGCGTAGGCGTCCTTCGCCGGGAAGGTCTCGCCCTCGATCCATTTCTCGGAGCCGCCCTCGCCATCCGTGCCAATGGTCTGCCGGCTGAGCGGTACGGCCCCCGTGACGAGGTACGGCCCGTTCTTCGTTACCACCACCTTCGGCTCAGTGATCGGGTTCGACATGTTGCACCTCCCCGCGGTGCGGAGGCGTTAACCGCCTGAATCCCAAGCCTGAACCCACCGCGGAGGATCGACAAGCGTGGCCCACCTAAGGGAGCGGGCCGGGCCGCCCGCGGGCCACGGCGCGCCCGGGCACGGCCCCGGCGCGGTCCACCCGCAGCGCGCTAAACTCGCCCCGACATGCATTGGCTCACCAGCGTCTTCATCCTCGCCCTGCTCGCCGGCGTCGCCCTCGAGATGTGGCTCTCGCAGCGCCAGGCGACGGCGGTCGCAGAGCACCGTGGCGAGGTGCCCGCCCCGTTCGCCGGCAGCATCTCGCCGGATGAGCACCGCAAGGCGGCCGACTACACCATCGCCAAACTGCGCTTCGGACGCATCGGCACGGTGGTCGATGCGGTGGTCCTACTCGCCCTCACCGTCGGCGGCGGCATCGCACTGGTCGATGGCCTGTGGCGGCACACGGGACTCGCAGCGCCGTGGCTCGGTGTCGCGGTGATTGCCACCATAGCGCTCATCGCGCAGCTTCTGAGTCTCCCCTTCTCGCTCTGGCGCACGTTCCGGCTCGAG
>DASQRV010000474.1:0-4086 GCA_035642735.1 Steroidobacteraceae bacterium | reverse complement strand
AGAAGTCGTTTCTGCGTGATCTGGTGCTCTCGGCCAAGGATCGCCATCAGCGAGAGTGCGCTGAACCCAGAGCAACCTAGCGGAAAACGCCGCCGGTGCTGACATCAGCCGGCGGCCAGGGCGCGGCAGCCAGGGGAACGGCGGCCGGGGAGGGTGGACGCGTGAAGATCGCCATCGTCGGCTGCGGCGCCATCGGCGGTTATGTCGGAGCGAAGCTCGCGCTCGCCGGCGAGGCGGTCACGGTGCTGGCGCGGGGCGCGACGCTCGAAGCCGTGCGCTCGCGCGGCCTCACGCTCCACATGAACGGCACGACCCACGTTGCCCGCAACGTCACCGCGACCGCCGATTACGCCGGCGTCGGCGCGCAGGACGTGGTGATCCTCGCAGTCAAAGCCCATCAGCTCCCGGCGGTCGCTCGCCAGGTGCCGGAGCTCCTTGGCCCGCAGACGGTCGTCGTGACCATGCAGAACGGCATTCCCTACTGGTACTTTCACCGTCACGGCGGCGCGCTCGCCGGCAACATCGTGCGCAGCGTCGATCCCGAGGGTGTCATCAGCCGACTGATCCCGGCCGAGCGGGTGCTCGGCTGCGTGGTGTACCCGGCGACCGAGCTCCTCGAGCCGGGAGTCGTGCAGCATATCGAAGGCGATCGCTTCCCCATCGGCGAGCTCGATGGCACTCGCAGCGAGCGCGCCGAGCGCGTGTCGCGCTGCCTCACCGACGCCGGCTTCAAGGCGCCGGTGCTCGAGGACGTCCGCGCCGAGATCTGGTTGAAGCTCTGGGGCAATCTCACCTTCAACCCGATCAGCGCGCTCACGCGCTCGACGCTCGTCGACATCTGCCAGTTCCCGCCAACGCGTGAGCTCGCCGCCGCCATGATGACCGAGGCCCAGGCCATTGCCCGAAAGCTCGGCATCGCGTTCCGGGTGCCGCTCGAGCGGCGCATCGCCGGCGCGGAGAAAGTCGGCCACCACAAGACCTCGATGCTCCAGGACGTGGAGGCCGGACGGGCGCCGGAGCTCGAGGCGCTCCTCGGCTCGGTCATGGAGCTCGGCCGGCTGACGCACACCGCTACGCCGCACATCGATACGGTCTACGGACTCACGCATCTTCTCGCGCGCACCGTCACCGGCGTCGCGCGCAACGCCATCGTGCATTGAGCGGCGGCCGGCCGCGGTCAGTCCGCTGACCCCTTAGGCCGCGCCGCGATGTAGTGCGTGATGCGTGGCGGCTCGCGGGCGAGCCGCTGCACGCGCTCCTCCGCCGCGCGGTCGGATTTCGTCACTCGCCGATGCGAGCGCAGGTGATCGAGCCACGTGTCCGCGAGCCACGTCTCGATGATCCGCTCCGGGTGCTCGGCGTCCTCGAACACGTTCCACCCGTAGCCACCATCGCGCCGGCGTTCGCGGCTGAGCGGCACGAGCGCGGCGAGGAACGCTTCGCGGTTCTCTGCGGCAACGTGGTATTCGACGGTGACCAGAACGGGACCCGCATCCTGATCCACGCCCGCCGCCAGGACCGGCTCGGGCCAGTGCATCGATGGTGTGAGATCTGCCACCGGCCCCGTCGCCAGCTTCCACCGGCGCGTCGCCCACATTGCAATGAGCGCGCCGCCTCCGGCGAGGTAGTGCGCCGCCGGCAGCCCCAGATGCTCCGCCGCCAGGCCCCAGAGAGCGCTGCCGATGGTCATGGTGCCGAAGAATACAGTCACGTACACCGCGAGACCGCGACCGCGCACCCAATCCGGCAGCACCGTTTGCGCCGAAACATTCAGGCTTGCGAGCACGCCAATCCATGCGACCCCGGCGATGAGGCAGGCGACAACCGCGACCCATGGCTGCTGCGCAAGCCCGAACAGCACGAGCGCCACGGCATTACCCACCTCGCCATGCACGACGACGCCGTCGCAACCAAAACGGGCCTGCGCACGGGGCAGAAAGAACGCACCGCCCACCGCGCCCGCGCCGATCGCGGCGAGCAGCGTTCCGTAGAGTGCGGGCCCGCCCTGCAACTGAGTACGCGCCACGAGCGGCAGCAGCGCCCAGTAGGTGCTCGCGAAGAGGAAGAAACCGACGGCGCGCACGAGCGTCGCGCGCAGCGGTCCGTTGTAGCGCGCGTAGCGCACGCCGGCGCGAATGGCGCCCGTCAGGCTCTCAACGGGAAGTGTAGGGACCTTCGCTCGGGGTGGAGGACGCCATCTGAATATCACGCCGATCACGCCGGCGTTGCTGAAGGCATCGAGCCAGAAGGGCGCAGCGATCCCGAGGCTGACGATGATGCCGCCTGTCATGGCGGGACCGATCACGCGGCTGATGTTCACCCCCACGCTGTTGACCGCAACCGCCGAGGTGAGCGCTGACTCGGGCACGAGCAACGGCACGATGGCCTGCCAGGCGGGTGTCTCGAGCGCGGCAAGCGTCCCCACGAGGAAAGTGAACAGCAGCAGCAGCGCCGGGCCGACTGCGTGCAGCGTGAGCAGCAGTGCGAACACCGCACTGAAGAGTGTGGTGAGAATCTCGAGCACCAGGATGAGGCGACGCTTGTCGAGCGTGTCGGCGAGCGCCCCGGCCGGCAGCGCAAAGAGGAAGAGCGGCAGGCTGGTGGCAACCTGGACCAGGGAGACCATCAGCGGGCTCGGATTGAGGCTCGTCATGAGCCAGCCCGAGGCGGCGCTGTACATCCAGCCGCCGACGTTCGAGACGAGGGTCGCGATCCACAGCGAGCGAAAAGTCGGATAGCGCAGCGCGGCCCACGCCGCGGGCGCGGCAGGAGTCCCGGCTGCTTTCGCGGTGCGCTGCGCCATTCCTCAGTCGGTAGGCGCCGCCGTCCGCCTCACAACTTTTCGCCGCGCGCCATCAGGTGCTCACCGACGAACCAGCTCTGCAGCTCGTTGGTGCGGATGAGTTGGCCCACGATGAGGTCATTGGTGCCGTCATCGCCCGCTTCCGCGGCGGCGCGAGCCAGCGGCCGCGCTTCCCCGAGCACGAATTCGTGCGCCTCGACCAGGCGGCGCAGCTGTGCCGGCACGCTCTCGCGCCCGCGCGGCGCACGCGCAATGCGCGTCTCCTCGGCGACATCGTGCGCGAGGGCGAGCGTCACGCCCCCCAGTGTCTGAACACGCTCCGCGAGAGTGTCCATGATCTCGACCTGCTCGCCATAGTGCTTGTCGAACAGCAGGTGCAGCTCGTAGAAGGTGGCCCCCGAGGTCTGCCAATGAGACTTCTTGTAGAGGTCGCGCATGGCCATCGTGTGCGCCAGCAGGCGATTGAGCGCCGCCACGCTCTGGTGACGGACCTGCTCGGAAAGCCCGAGGCGCGAGGCAGCGAGGCTGCCGAAGGGTTGGATGACCGACTCTTCTTTACTCATTGGGACTTCTCCTGGGAAGTACGGACGACGGGTCGAGGGCGGTGAGTGTAAACCGCCTCGCGGGCGGCTTGCCGCAAGGTACCGCTCCAGTGTCATGATGCGGCTGTTCGATGCCATGTTTGACGCCGGTGCAGACGTGAGCGCGGGCCCGGCGGTATTCTGGCGATCGGGGGATCGCTGGCCGGTCAACACTACGAACACGCTCCGCTAGGCCCGCTGGTGTAAGCCCACTCCGACATATGATTCAGAGAAGCCGTCAACGTAACACTGGCAGACTGCCCGGTAATATCCGGCGGTCCCGTGTGCTGCCGGCGGGGATAACTCAGGTGCGTCCATGCCGCCAGGCCTGCGGAAGCCGGCTGTGATCGCTGTGCTTCTGCTGGCTTCGGCGATGCTGTCGCTGAACGAAGCGGATCAGGGCACACCGCCTGCGGGCGCGGCACCCTCCGAGCACCGGATCGTCACCCCTCCGCCGACCCCCCAGACCGCGCCACCGGCTGAGCCTGGGCCGTTCACCTTCGCCAAGGTACAGGAGCTCGCCCGGCAGCGCGCCGCGCGCGAGTTCCGGCCGCCGCCGACGAACTTGCCGGCAGCGCTCGCCAACCTGACCTATGATCAGTACCGCGACATTCGTTTTCGTCCGACGAGTGCGCTGTGGCGCGACAAATCGCTGTTCGAGGTGCAGTTCTTCCACCGCGGCTACCGCGTCCGCCAGCGCGT
>DASQRV010000473.1:0-7137 GCA_035642735.1 Steroidobacteraceae bacterium | reverse complement strand
GATGCGCGGCGCGTCGCCAGTGCGACGCGCCTCACTTCGGTCGCCCCGCCCGCCGAGCGCCCATGACGACGGCGACGCTCACGCGTCGGCGATTCATCGTGACCTCGGCCGCGGTCGGCGGTGCACTCGTGGTCGGGGTGGCGGTGCGCGGACTGCGTCGCGCGCCCGCCGGCGGCGGTGGCGCGAGCGGTGCGCTCAATGCCTTCGTGCGCATCGCGCCGAGCGGCCAGGTGACCCTCGTCATGCCGAAGGTGGAGATGGGGCAGGGCACCTATACCTCGCTGCCGATGCTGATCGCGGAAGAACTGGAGGTGGACCTGGCATCCGTCGCGCTCGAAGCCGCGCCGCCGGATCCGGCCGTGTACGGATTCCCGGTCGATCCCGAGGCGCCCCAAGGCTTCGAGCGCGACCAGGCGACCGGCGGCTCACTCTCCATCATCCAGTGCTGGGAGCCGCTGCGGCAGGCCGGCGCCACCGCGCGCCTCATGCTGGTGCAGGCGGCGGCCAAGCGCTGGCGCGTCGCCGTGGACAGCTGTCACGCCGCGGCCGGGGAGGTGATCCACGCCCCCACCGGGCGCCGCCTGAGTTACGGCGCACTGGCAAGCGCCGCCGCGGCGTTGCCGGTACCGCCGCCGCCACCGCTCAAGGAGCCGACGAATTTCCGGCTCATCGGTCGCGCCACCCCAAGGCGCGACACACCCGCGAAGGTGAATGGCAGCGCGAAGTTCGGCATCGATGTCCGGCCGCCACACTCCAGGGTGGCGCTCGTGGCAATCGCGCCGGTCGAGGGCGGCCGCATCGTCGAGCCGCTCGCGAGCGATGCCGCGCTTGCGGTGCGCGGCGTCACACAGGTCGTGAACGAGGGCGATGTGATCGCCGTCGTGGCCGAGCACACCTGGGCGGCGATGCAAGGCATGAAGGCGCTCAACCCCGGTTGGCAGGGTGGTGACAACGCGGGGGTGCAGCAGGTGGCGCTCGTCGCGGCCCTCGAGTCGGCCGCGCGCGAGCCGGGCGTTGTCGCCATCGTCAAGGGCAAACCCGCCGAGGCCGCCGCGCACGCCGTAACCCACGTCGATGCGGTTTATCACCAGCCCTTTCTCGCCCACGCCACGCTCGAGCCGATGAACTGCACCATCGAGTGGCGCAAGGATGGTTGTGAGATATGGGTGGGTACGCAGGTGCCCGATCGAGCGGTCGCGAAGCTCGCGCAACTGGACCTGAGACCGGAACAGATCCGGCTCCACAACCAGCTGATCGGCGGCGGCTTCGGGCGCCGTCTGGAAGTCGATGGCATCGTGATCGCGGCGCGCATCGCGCGCCACGTGGCAGGCCCGGTGCGGGTGCTGTGGACTCGCGAGCAGGATATCCAGCACGACCGCTACCGCCCGTACTACGTCGACCGGCTGTCGGCGGCGCTCGATGCGCACGGCCGGCCGGTGAGCTGGCGTCACACCATTGCCGGTGCCGGTCTATGGGCGCTCTACTACGGGGAAGCCACAGTGCCGAAAGGTGTGGACTTCGACGCCATTACCAGCGCCGGCGCGGATATCGTCTACCCGCTCGAGAACATGGAGGTGCGCTTCGTGCGCCGCGACCCGCAGGGGGTGCCGACGGGCTGGTGGCGCGGGGTCGGAGCGACGCGCGGTGTATTCGTGGTGGAGAGCTTCATCGACGAGCTGGCCGCGGCGGCGCAGCAGGATCCGGTGCGCTACCGCCGTGCGCTGCTGAAGGACGCGCGCCTGCGCACCGTGCTCGACCTTGCCGCCGATCGCGCCGGCTGGGGCACGGCACTGCCGGCGGGCAGCGGGCGCGGCGTGTCGATCCAGCACGCCTTCGGCAGCTACCTGGCGCTCGTGGCAGAGGTGAGTATGAGCGACAAGGACGGACCGCGCGTCGAGCGCGTGGTGTGTGCCATGGACTGTGGCCGGATCGTCAATCCCGATGGCGCGCGCGCCCAGCTCGAAGGCGGCGTGACTTTCGGTCTGAGCGCGGCGCTCGGCAACGAGATCACCATCGCCGATGGCCGCGTGCAGCAGAGCAACTTCCACGATTTTCAGTCGCTGCGCATCGCCGAGGCGCCGCGGGTCGAAACGCACCTGATCTCGAGCAGCGAGGCACCGGGTGGTGTGGGTGAGACCGGCACGGCGTGCGTCGCGGCGGCGCTCTGCAACGCGATCTTCGCGGCCACCGGCAAGCGCGTGCGCACCCTGCCGGTGAGCCGTGGCCTCCGCGCAACAGCTTGAGCCAATGACGCTATTTTGACTAAAGTGCCGTAGCAGCGGCGGCGAAACAAGAACTGACCGGGGAGACGATCATGGGGTCCATGCACGACAAGCGTTTGGTTTGGGAACGCGGCAGTGGCCGGGGATGGATCGCGGCGGTGGCGGTCCTCGCCTGCGCGGCGGGTCCGGGCCGCGCGCCAGCCCAGGAGCAGGCGCCCGCGACCGAGACGGGCGCCGCGGTGGGCGGGTTGCAGGAAGTCGTCGTCACCGCAACACGGCGCGAGGAGAACCTCTCCAAGGTGCCGATCAGCGTGACCGCGCTCACTCAGGAGGCACTCGATAGCCGCGGCGTCAAGGACTTCTCCGCAGTCGCCCGCTTTACCCCGGGCGTGAACTTCGACAACTCCGGCACGAACAACATCTCGATCCGCGGCATCTCGGGCACCGGCGGCGCCGGTACGACCGGTATCTACATCGACGACACCCCGATCCAGATGCGGGCGCTCGCTTTCAACCCTGACGAGGCGCTGCCGAAGTCCTTCGACCTCGACCGCATCGAGGTGTTGCGCGGGCCACAGGGCACCCTGTTCGGCTCGGGGTCCGAAGGCGGCACGGTGCGCTACATCACCACGCAGCCGAGTCTCACCAAGACGAGCGTCTACGCCCGTGCGGAGCTCGCGACGACCCAGGGAGGCGATCCGAGCTACGAGGCAGGGATCGCCGTGGGCGGGCCGCTGATCGACAACACGCTCGGCGCGCGGCTCACCGTCTGGTACCGCCGGGACGGCGGCTGGATCGACCACGTGGACCCGTACACGCAGACCGTCGACGACAAGAACGCCAACTACGCGGATTCCACCTTGATCCGGCTGGCTTTCCTGTGGGCGCCGTCGGACAAGTGGTCCGTTACACCGAGCATCTACTACCAGGATCGCAAGGAACACAACATCTCGAATTACTGGCCGCTGTATTCCGATGCGGGTAACAACCACTTCGCGAGCGCCGACCCGAACGAGCGCAACTCGCCCGATACGTTCTGGCTGCCGTCGCTGAAGGTCCAGGGTGATCTCGGCTCGGTGACCTTTATCTCGAACACCTCCTTCTACCACCGCGAGAATACGACCGGGTACGAAGCCACGCTGTATAACCTCGGCTATTACCAGACGCAGAACGCCGCGCCGATATTCCTGAATAATCCGCCAACCAGCCCGTGGCTGGTGCCATACCCACTTCTCGATGGGAATGGGCTGCATGTGCCGGGACTCGACTACCGCGCCTCGGGCTCGAGCGTCCAGAACGGGCAGGAGAATCTCACCCAGGAGTTCCGTGTGCAGTCGAACGACCCGAATGCGCGTCTCATTTGGACCGCCGGTATCTTCGGCAACGAGAACCGCCAGACCTATCTCGAGCGAATCCACGACCCGATGCTCAACGATCTGACGAATCTCGTGCTGGGTCTGCCGTACCAGCAGGTGTTCTGCTACTTCGACGCGAACGGCAACTGCATCGGGGTCCCCTTCGACCCGAACTATCCGAATGACTCCTACTTCCTCCGCACGAGCTCTAAGGACACACAGCTGGCGGGGTTTGGCGAGGTGACCTACAGCTTCACGGAGCAACTCAGGCTAACCGTCGGCGCACGTTACTCGCACATGAAGTATTCGTTCGACACGCTCACCGGCGGCCCGCAGCTGTACGCGCCCACGCGCGGCGGTTCCGGTAACAACTCAGAGAACGCCTTCACGCCCAAGGTGAGCCTGCAATACCAGTACGATCCGAACGATATGTACTACGCGACTTACGCCAAGGGTTTCCGTCCCGGAGGTGCGAACAACCCGATCCCGAACGCGGCGTGCCCCACGGACTTCCAGAACTTCGGCTTGTACGAGGTAGGGACCCAACCGGGCGATTCACTGGGCACCTTTAAATCCGATTCGGTGAAGAGCTACGAGGTGGGCGCTAAGAACAACTTCAACAACCGGGTGCGAATCGCAACCAGCATCTATTACATCCAGTGGAACAACATCCAGCAGCTGGTCGTGCCGCCGGTCTGCCAGATCTCCTTCATCGCCAACACCGGCAACGCAACGGTGAAGGGCGCGGATCTGCAGGCGGATTTCTCGGTGACGAACGCGTTCACGATCGAGCTCGCCCTGGGCTACACCCAGGCGCGCTACAACGAGGACTTCCGTTTCGCTCCACCGTGCCCGGGGGGCGTAGCGGCGACGGGCTGCGCCCTCGATCCGCGCCCGCTGGTCGCCGACGGCAACGCCATCGTGAGCGCGAGCAGCGAGACCGGGGCCGGTCAGCCGACGGCGCCGTTCACGGCTGCTCTCGCGTTCGAGTACCACTTCCCGGTCTTCGCGCGCGACAGTTTCGTTCGGCTCGACGGCCAGTACGCGGCGCACGCCAAGTGGCCGACGGCGAGCCTGGATCAGAACACCGCGCAGTTCGATGCGGCGAATTACGTGACGCCCTCGACGACTTTCGTGAGCTTCCGCGGCGGCATGCAGTTCGACCAGGTGTCACTGCAGGCGTTCGTCGACAATCTCACGGACTCGCACACCGTCACGGATTACAACTGGACCATCGATCCACTGGTGACCGGGGTCAGCCGGCTGCAGCGCAACTACACGTTCCGGCCGCGCACCTTCGGCATCACGGCGATTTACCGCCGGTAGTCGGAGCCAAGCGATTGCGGCGCGTGCGGCGGCCGTTGCGATGCGTAGCGGCCGCGTTCGCGGCCGCGGCGCGGCGTTCCGCGCCGAGCCTGCCTTCAGTACTGTGCAGGGGGCGCGGCGCCGCTCGCGGCCAGTAACCGCACCACCTCGCGCCGCCGTGCCTGCACGTCAACGAGCGGCGTGCGGCGCACCCGTGTCACCTCATCAACCGTGAACGGCGCTGGTTGGGGCGCAGCCGTTGCGCCGTAGGATTCTGCGAGCCAGTTGAGCACCGCGGCGAGCTGCGCGTCAGGGAGGGCCGAGTTGGCAGCCCCCGGTACCCGCAGCACGTAGTCGCGTCCCTCCGGGGTGCGCATGAAAAGACTCACTGAGCCGGCGAGCGGCGGGATCTTTCCGGGCACACCCTGCGCCTGAGCGCCGTGACAGCCCATGCAGTAGAGCGTGTAGTCCTGAGCCGGGCTCGCAGGTACCGCGGCAGCGAACGCGCCGGGGGCGAGCGCAACGGCCAGCCTCAGCAGACGCGCTGCCATCTGTCAGGATCCCCCCGCGGCGAGGCTCTTGCGATGCGCGCGCACCGCGGCGCCATCGAGCGGATGGGCGCGCTCGGCGGCGATTTCCTCGGCAGCGAGCGGCTTGATGCCGGTGGCGGCGTGCGCCAGGTCGAACACCACGAAGTTCAGCGTCGCGGCGAGGGTTGCGTCATCGAGGCGCGCGAAATCCGGCATCTGGGAGTTGAAGTGCGATTCCCCGACCGTGATGTCGCCGAACATGCCGTAGAGCAACGTGATGGCAAGCTGCCGCCGCCCCTCGGGGCTCGCGGCGAAGCCCGCCGGCTCGGACGACAGGGGCGGCGCCAGCGCCGGTATTCCGGCGCCGGCCGGCCCATGACACATGGCGCAGTTGGTCTGGAAGGCTGCAGCGCCCTGGCTATAGGACGGTGTGTCGGCAGCGCGCGCGCGAGGCATGCTGCTCAGCGCGGTGGCGAGGACGGTGACAGCAACCGCGACCGTAACCGGCAGGCTGCGCACGGTACGCGCTTCGCGCCAGGCGCCGCGACGGGTCATTTCTCGGCGACCCCGAGGATCACCGACACCGTGCAGTGATAGTTGACATCGGCGTTCGCCATGCACCAGTTGAGATCGTTGTTGCGCGAGGGCCGGTAGATCGGTCTCTCACCCTCGTTGCGGTTGCAGTCGCAGGTGGCGCAGGTACTCTTCCCGCAGCAGTCGTTATACGACACGATGTAGTCGCGGCCGTCGGCGGCGTTATGACAAGTCCCGATCCAGGAGATCGGCGACGCCGCCGTCCCGGGAGGGCAGGAGGCGGAGGTGCCGCCACAACAGGAGCACAGGAAGCCATCGATCGCGCAGTACTTCCAGTAGTCGCAGCTCTCGGGACTGTCGGCCCGCGGCTTGGCTTCCGCGGCTCGCGCGCTCCCGGCGCGATCCATCGGCAGTAACGGCAGGAGCGCTGCGCCGGTGAGCAGTTGCCCGAGCGAGGCCAGCAGACTCCGGCGCGAGGTGCGCTGCGCCAGCGAGCGGGTGGAGCGTTCGCACAACTGATCGAGTCTGCGCATCGTGGACTCCGGGCCGTTACGGATTGAGCAACATCCAGGGCGACTGAGCGACGCGTTTCTCGATGTGCCGCACTCGACCGGTGAGCGCATCGAGCACCGCCAGGTCGGATGTCTCGGTCGCGGCAAAAAGGATCGGTGCGGGATCCTGCGAGACCTGCACCGCGATCACCCGCGACAACCCGTGCACCTTGAGCGGCCAGCGGGCGAGGCGCCGGTGGCTTGCCAGGTCGTACACCCATATTTCCGTGCCGCCATCCTTGTGCGTGCCTTCGCCGCCCTCGTGCATCGGCACGTACAGCCGCCCGAGCTCGCGGTGGATCGCACCCACCTGGTACGCGCCCGGGCGCCAGTGGGCGCCCTTCTCGGCGGCGCTCACCAGCGACCACGGCGCGGCCAGTTCCGGCTGTACGCCGCTGAAGTCGATCTCGTGCACCTCACCGAGGAACGACAGGAACACATCGCCGCGCGTGCTCGGAATGCCCTGCACGAACACCGGATCCTTGTCGGCGTCGAAGAACGGCTCGGACATGGCACGCGCGGTCTCGTGCCCCTGTGCATCGAGCGTCACGGTGAGCAGGCGGCCGCTCTCGCAGATCGAGGACACCCGGTTGCGGCCCGAGGGAATCACGAGCACGCAGCCGGCGGTGTCGATCTCGCC
>DASQRV010000472.1:0-2642 GCA_035642735.1 Steroidobacteraceae bacterium | reverse complement strand
CATCGGCGCTCAAAGCCACGCGGCCCGTGAGGGGATTGAACTCGATCCCGGCGAGCTCGGCGAGCGTGAGCCCGGCCGCCCGCGCCCAGCGCGCCAGCTCCGAAGGAACGATGAGCCGCTCGTACTCGTGCGTGCCCGGTGGAATGACGCGGAGCACATATTCGGCCCCGACGATGGCGAGCAGGAACGACTTGAGGTTGCGGTTGATCGTCGAGACGAAGAGGGCGCCCCCTGGGGAGAGGAGCCGCGCCAGCGTGGCGACCATCGCGGCCGGGTCGGGTACGTGCTCCAGCATCTCCATGCAGGTGACCACCGCGAACCGCCCCGGGGACTCGCGCGCCAGCTCCTCGGCCGAGGCGACGCGATAGTCGATCGCGAGCCCACTCTCGGCGGCATGCAGCCGCGCCACCTCGATCATGCCCGGCGCGAGGTCGATGCCGGTCACCTCGGCGCCCGCGCGAGCGAGCGACTCGGTGAGCAGCCCGCCGCCGCAGCCGACGTCCAGGACGGGTCGGCGAGCGAGGGTGGCGCGCGTCGCGATGAACTCGAGGCGCACCGGATTCAGCAGGTGGAGCGGGCGAAAATCGCCGTGGCTGTCCCAGAAGCGCGCGGCGAGGGCATCGAATTTCGCGAGCTCGGCGTGGTCCGCATTGCTGGCAGCGCTCATGCCGCGGCCTCCAGCGCCAGGCGCTCCGCCCAGCGCGCCGCGATCGCCGCGAGTTCCTCCTCAGCGAAGAGTCGCAGGCGGCCCTCACTCACCGCGACGCGGCCGGCACTCCACACATCGCTCACCTGCGCACGGGTGGCGCCGAACACGATGGCCGCAGCGACGTCCGTCGCCGGGCGGCAGCTCGAGGCATCGAGATCGATACAGGTGAGATCGGCGGACTTGCCCGGCTCGATCGAGCCGGTCTGCGCAGCGATGCCGAGCGCCAGCGCGCCCCCGAGTGTCGCGAGACGCAGCGCCTCGAGCGCCGGGAGCCCGTATAGCAGCGCCGCGCTGCGCGCTTCGGCCAGCATGTCGAGCGCACCCACCGCGGCGGGCGTATCGGTGCCGAGCGCGCCGGGGCGGGCACCGGCGAGTGTGCGTGTACCGCGTTGCAGACGCAGCTCCGCCTGCGGGCAGGCAATGAGCGCGGCCCCGTGCCGTGCCAACAACCGGGCGTCGTCCTCAGTGCAGGCGAGTGCACCAACCGCGGCGAATCCCGGCCGCAGGAGTCCGAGTGCCTCCAGGTGCGTCAGGCGCCGGACACCCCACGCAAGGCGCGTTGTTGTGGCCCCATCGGCGACGCCCGCGGAGAGCTCGCGCGTTGCCACGCCCGCCTGCACCTCGTGTCCGGGAGGAAAGTTAAGCTCATCGAGATGAATGACGGTGCGCGCATCGAGCTCGTCGGCGACGCGGCGCACGCGCGCGAGCGTGGCATCGCTCAGGCCCGCGGCCGGCTGCGGTGCGAAAAACAGTCCGATGCGCGCGTCGTTCCGGTACTCATCCCACAGTGCCTCGGCGCGCGCCAGGTGCGCCGTGGCGTCCTCGGCCGACGCACTCGGCTCATCGCTCACCGGCAGGCCGATGAGCGCGCGCACCTGGGCGGCGGCGGCGACACGGGCGGCCTCTTCAGGCATGGGGCTGTGATCGGCATAACAGGTGATCCCGGCGCGGAGCATCTCGGCGATGGCGAGGCGCGTGCCATCACGCACGAAATCCGCGCTCAGCGCGCGCCGCTCGAGCGGCGCGAGTGTCTCGAGCAGCCAGCGCAGTCGCGGGCCACGGACGGGCACCCCGCGCAGCAGCATGTGGCAGGCACACGTGTGCGCATTCACCAGTCCCGGCAGCAGCGCATGCCGCTCGCGCACGACGCGCTCGCGCATCGGGTAGCGCTCCCGCAGCTCCGCCGCGGGACCCACCGCGAGGATGCGCCCGCCATTCACCGCGACCGCGTGACCTTCGAGCACTGGGTCACCCGGCGCCACCGGCAGCAGCCAGCGGGGCTCGATGAGAAATTCGGCGGTGTCCGCGCCCGACATGCAGCGGAGTATATCGGCGCTCCGGCGGGCGCGCGCGCCGGGGCGTAGAATCCCGCCGCTTCGCCGCACTACGCGCTAAGGAGGATGCCATGCCCAAATTCCTCTTCGAAACCACCTACACGCCCGAAGGCATACGCGCTCTGCAGAAGGACAAAGGCTCCGCTCGCAAGCAGGCAGTGGAGAAGCTCGTCGCCAGCCTCGACGGCAAGCTCGAGGCTTTCTATTACGCCATGGGTGAGCGCGACGTCGTCACCATCGTCGATCTCCCCAACGCGGAAAGCGCGGCCGCCATGTCCTTCGCCGGCATGAGCACCGGAATGGTCCGGGTTAGGACCACTCCGCTCCTCGCGGTCGAGGAGGTCGATCGCGCACTGGCGAGGAAGCTCGCTTTCCGGGGACCCGGACAGTAAAGCCGGTCCAGCGCCGCCGTGCGCGAGCACTGAATGTGCGCGCGGCGCGTCCCACCGTCCGCAGCCTGTAGTCAACGGGCCGCCACAGGGGTAGTTCGTGCTAGAATTTCTCCTTTGTTTCGCCGCCCAACCTTGATCAGTCGCCCGAGTCCTTCCAAGTCTTTCCAAGTCCTGATTGATGGCTGAAATCGCCCGCGAAGTCGTGCC
>DASQRV010000471.1:0-2045 GCA_035642735.1 Steroidobacteraceae bacterium | reverse complement strand
CCCGCCCGAATGACAGCTCATGTCGAACTCCAGCGTCTCGCCGGAAGCAGAACCCGCTGCCGGCGCTGGCTCCTCATCCGCGGGCGCGACGCGAACGAGGCGTGCGCGTCCATCCTGCAAGGCCTGGCGGACGGTGTGCAGCACGGCGGGTTGCGCGCAGCCACCGCCGATCCAGCCGTGCACGATGCCCTGTGCGGTGACGAGCGCCTTGTCGCCGGCGCGCGCCGAGGTGGGCGCCCGGGTACGCACCACGCTGACGAGTGCGTACGGCTCGCCCTGCTGCTGCAGGCGCTGTGCGGCGGCAAACAACTCGCTCGCCAGGTCGCTCATCGCAGCGCCTCGAGGATCCGCGGCAGCTCCCCCTCGAGACTGACGAGGTCGGCCCCCGGGGCGAGCAGATCGAGATGCGGCAGCGCCGCCTGCATGCCTTCGCTCACCGGCGTGTAGTCCGAGCGAACGCAAAGCGGGTTCAGCCACACGATGCGTCGCGCCCGCCGGCGCAGCGCCGCGAGCGCGGCCGAAAGCTGCCCCGGCTCGCCGGTGTCGTAACCGTCGCTCACGATGATCACCGCGGTGCGGGAGTGCACGCAGCGCGGTGCGTAGTCGCGGTTGAACTGCGCGAGGCTCGCGCCGATCCGCGTACCCCCCGCCCAGCCGTGCGCGATGACCTGCAGTCGTTGCTGCGCCCGATGCGGGTCTGGCTCCTGCAGCGGCTCCGACACGGCGGTGAGGTGAGTGTGAAAGATGAAACTGCGGATGTCCGTCAATTCGGCACTCAGCGCCCGCGCCAGCCGCAGGTAGAAGAAGCTGTACGGGGCCATCGAACGACTGACGTCGATGAGCAGCACCAGGCGCGGCCGGACACGGCGCTGACTGCGCCACGCAAGCGAGAGCGGCGTGCCGCCGCTCCCGACGCTGCGCCTGATCGTCGCCGGCAGGTCGAGCCGGCGGCCGTGCCGCGCGCGCGCTTCGCGCCGCAGCCGCACATGCTTCAGGCGCCGCGCGAAGCGGCGCATCAGCACCTCGATCGCGAGCAGCTCGTCGCGCCTCGTGAGGGCACGAAAATCGGTCGAGCTGAGCGTCTCCTGGTCGCTCGGGACGTAGGACGCTCGCCGGGCATCGCGTTCGGCGCCGCTGGCGCGGCGGGCGCTCGCGCCGCCTTCCGCAGCCGTGCCGGAGTGCTCGCGGCGGTGACTGCCGGGTGCAACAGCTTGCCAGGCGTTCGGCGGGAGAAACCAGGCATCGAACAGCTCGTCGAAGCGCCGCCATTCATCGCGCCGCCCGCACAGCAGGGCCTGCAACGACCAGCGCAGTACGCGCGCATCGAGCACGCCGACGCGCTCTGCCGTGCGCAGCACCTCGACACAATCGCCACCGCCGACGGCGAAGCCATTGGCGCGCAGGCAACCGGTGAACCCGGCGAGCCGCCGCATGCTGCGCAGATCGAGCGCTGCCGCTTCGTTCTGCGGCATCAGCATGCTGCCGCCAGCCGCGCCACGACTTCGAGCGGAAACGCCACCCGATCCTCGCGCGTCTTGATCAGCGCGCTCAGGCTTTCCATGATGCGTTCGGCTCCACCGACCTCGATGGTCGTGATCCCGAGGCGCAGCAGCGCCGCCGTCCAGTCGAGCGTCTCGGCGATGCCCGGCTTTTTCTTGAGATCCATGCTACGCGCCGCCTGCACGAAGGCGACGATCTGCCGCGCCAGCTGTGCGGCCACCTCCGGCGCCCGGGTGCGCACGATCGCGAGCTCCTTCTCGTAGTCCGGGTAGTCAATGTACTGATACAGACAGCGCCGCCGCAACGCATCGGAGAGCTCGCGCGTGCCGTTGGAGGTGATCACCACGAGCGGACGGCTGGTGGCGCGTATGGTGCCGAGCTCGGGAATCGACAGCTGGAAATCTGACAGCAGCTCGAGCAGGAACGCCTCGAAAGCCTCATCGGCGCGATCGATCTCATCGATCAGCAGCACCGCGGCCGTGTCGGTGCTGATGGCCTCCAGCAGCGGCCGCTTCAGCAGGTAGCGCTCGGAGAAGATGTCCTGC
>DASQRV010000470.1:0-2560 GCA_035642735.1 Steroidobacteraceae bacterium | reverse complement strand
GAGATGAGGATGGCGAGCTTCAGCGGCGGGCGAGCGCTCATTCCCGAATGACTACGCCGCGCTCGCCGCTGCGGACCTCGCCGACGATGTGGGCGCTCTCGCCGTGCGCGGCGAGCAGCTCTGCCGCAGCCGCGGCGTGCGTCGCCGGCACGATCACCACCATGCCCAAACCGCAGTTGAAGGTGCGGTACATTTCCGCCGCGTCGATGCGCGCGGTGCCCTGCAACCAGTCGAATACCGGGTCAACTCCCCAGCGGCGCCGCTCGAGCACGGCCTCGAGTCCCGCCGGCAGCACGCGCGGGATGTTGTCGGTGAGCCCACCGCCGGTGATGTGTGCGAGACCGTGGACCGGTAGGGCGCGCAGCAGCGCGAGCAGCGGCTTCACGTAGATGCGGGTCGGCGCGAGCAGCCGCTCGAAGAGACTCCGGCCCGCGAGCATGGTTGCCGCGGTGGCGCCGCTCACGGAGATGAGCTTGCGGATGAGCGAATAGCCGTTGGAATGAGGCCCGGAGGAGGCGAGGCCAATGATGCTGTCGCCGGCGTCGACCGCGCTGCCGTCGATGATCGCTTCCTTCTCCACCACGCCCACGCAGAAGCCCGCCAGGTCGTAGTCTGCGCCGTGATACATGCCGGGCATCTCGGCGGTCTCACCGCCGACCAGCGCCGCGCCTGCCTGCACGCAACCCTCGACGATGCCGCGCACGACTGCCTCCGCGACCGCCACCTCCAACTTGCCGGTGGCGTAGTAGTCGAGAAAGAAGAGCGGTTCGGCACCCTGCACCACCACGTCGTTGGCGCACATCGCGACGAGGTCGATGCCGATGGTGTCGTGGCGGTCGGTGTCGATCGCCAGGCGCAGCTTCGTGCCCACGCCGTCGGTGCCTGCGACCAGCACCGGGTGGCGATAACCCGGCGGCAGCTCGATCAGTGCGCCGAAGCCGCCGATGCCGGCAAGCACCTCGCGGCGCTGTGCGCGGCGCACCAACGGCTTGATGCGCTCGACGAGCTCATCACCGGCGTCGATGTCAACGCCGGCATCGCGATAGGTGATGGCGGGACCTTCTGTCATGTGCGGAGCCTCGAGCGGACGCTCGCCGTCCGGCGCAGGCGCGTGTGGTATTGTACCTGCCGCTTTGCGCCGTTGCGCGTGCGCGGAAGAAGCATGCTCTCACCGGCCTCAACATCAAACCCCGCGCGCGGCTGCCTGCGAGAGCTGCTTGCGCTGCTCGTGCTGCTGTGTTGTGCGCTGCCGTGCGAGGCAGGGCGGCCGGTGCGAGTCTACGAGGTCGACACCGAAGGACAGACGCCTGCGGCTCTGCAGGACGCCATGCGCCAGGCGCTGGTGCGCGCCACCGGCCGCCGCGAGTCTGCGGACGACCCGGCACTCGCCAACCTCGTGAGCGACGCGCCGCGCTACGTCAAGACCTACGGCACCGGTCCGCGCGGCGAGCCACAGGTAGTGTTCGATGGTGCCGCCGTCGAGAGGGCCATCGGCGCGGCCGGCCGCAGCGTCTGGGATCGCGAGCGTCCCTTCACGCTCGTGGTGCTCGATCCGCAGCGAGCGCGCGCCGCCGAGGATGCCGCGCGCGCCGAGCTCGAGCGCGTGGCGGCCGTGCGCGGCTTGCCGATCAGCCTCATCCCCCTGCCTCTGAATGACGGCGCGGGCAATCCGCTCGGTGCCGACGCGCTGCTGCAGGCCGCGCAGCGCTACGGCGGCGATGAGGTCCTCGTGGGCCGCGGTGCGGATGCGGGCCCCGACACACCACTGCAGTGGACCCTGTACACGCGTGCCGGAAGCCGCAGCTGGAGCGGGCCGCTCGCGGCCGCGATCGATCACACAGTGGACGCGCTCGTGCCGCCGCCCGGGACTTCGCTGGCGGACGCCGACGCCACGGCGCGCGTGCAGATCGAGGGCGTCAACTCGCTGGCCGCTTATGCCGCGGTCGAGCGCTTGCTGCAGAGCACTCCCGGCGTGCGCCGCGCCAACATTGCGGCGGCGGATCCCGGCAGCGTGACCTTCGAGGTCACGGCGCGCGGCGGTGCTGCGGGACTCGGCCAGGCGCTTGCCGGCTCGACGCACCTGGTGCCCGCGAGCGGTACCGGTGAGGCTGTGGTGTACCGCTACCAACCCCAGGGCTGAAGCCCGGACAGCTGCACCGGATCGTGCGCCATCTGCCCAATCTCATCTGCCTGATCCGCCTGGCGCTGATCTGGCCGATCCTCATGGTACTGCGTGCCGGCGAGTACCGCATGGCGCTCGCGCTCTTCATCGTCGCGGCGGCCTCCGACGGGGTGGATGGATACCTCGCGAAGCGCTTCGACTGGACCTCGGAGCTCGGCAAGTTCCTCGATCCGCTCGCCGACAAGCTGCTGCTCGTCACGGTGTTCGTCGAGGCTGCGTGGCTCGGCCTCGTGCCGTGGTGGCTGACCGCCGCGGTGGTGGCGCGCGATGTGATGATCGGTCTCGGTGCGCTGATCTTCCGCCTGTGGTTCGGGCCGCTGCACGGGCGGCCGACGCGCTTCAGCAAGGTCAACACCGCGGCGCAGCTGCTCTACGTGA
>DASQRV010000469.1:0-4073 GCA_035642735.1 Steroidobacteraceae bacterium | reverse complement strand
GACCAGCAGGTCGATCGGCAGGATGGAGTGCTGCGCCATCACGGCGTCATCGATACCGCGTCGACCGAGGAGTCCCCCGTGGATCTTCGGGTGCAGCGTCTTCACGCGCCCGTCCATGATCTCGGGAAAGCCCGTGTAACTTCCGACCTCCCGTACCGGCACGCCATGCGCGGCGAGAAGTTTCGCGGTCCCGCCGGTCGACAGAATCTCGACGCTGCGTGCGATGAGCTCGCGCGCGAGCTCGATGAGCCCGGTCTTGTCGGAAACGGAAAGCAACGCACGGCGCACCGGCAGCGGCATGTACTCATTCCTCGCAAGGCGCCACGGCACCGTCCACGCGCCGGAGAAATGCTGCTTCAGGAGCCGCCGAGGCCGAACTGCTTCAACTTCTTGCGCAGCGTGCCGCGGTTGATGCCGAGGATGCCGGCGGCGCGACTCTGGTTGCCCTCGGCGTAGTCGAGTACCACGCGAAACAGGGGCTCTTCGACCTCGCGCAGGACGAGATCGTAGAGCTGCGCGGGACGATGGCCGTTCAGGCTCGTGAAGTACTCACTCAGGGCACGCTCAGCGTGGTTCCGCAGCGGCAGTTCCCTCGCCGCCATGGTCTCACGGGCCCGAGTCTTTTTTCTCGCAGTCATTTCTGCGACTCCCCCAAGGAAAATTCTGCATCAGGCCCAAGCTCGGGTCTGGCTCGCCCAGTCTGCAAAATGCTTTACTGCGTGCGCGAACTGTGTCGCCGTGTCCGCAGCCCCCATCAGTTCCTGGCGCGCGTGCGCCGGACTCCCCAGTAACTGTTCGCAATACCAACCGAGATGTTTGCGCGCGATCCGGACACCGCTCTCCTCGCCGTAGAACGAGTAGAGGGAATCGAGATGTCCGAGGATGATATCACGCAGCTCGACGCGCTGAAGTGTCGGCGTCTCAATTCCGTCGGACAGGTGGGCGTTGACAGCGCGAAAGATCCATGGCGCACCGTGGCTCGCGCGGCCGATCATTACTCCGTCGGCGCCGGTGAAATCAAGTACCTCGCGCGCTTTTTGCGGCGTGTCGATGTCACCATTGGCGAAAACCGGGATGCGAACGCGCGCTCTGATGTCGCGAATGGTGTCGTACTCCGCCGAGCCGTGGTAGAAGTCCGCGCGCGTGCGGCCGTGGACGGCGAGCGCCGCGACACCGCATCCTTCGGCAATGCGCGCGATGTCGACGCCGTTGCGGTGCTCGCGGTCCCACCCGGTGCGGATCTTAAGCGTTACCGGCACATCCACCGCACCCACCACGGCATCGAGGATGCGTGCGACGAGCGGTGCGTCGCTGAGCAGCGCCGAACCGCACGCGCGCCCACATACCTTCTTCGCCGGGCATCCCATGTTCAGATCGATGATGTCGGCGCCGAGTGCCACGTTGGCACGCGCGGCCTGCGCCAGCGCACTCGGGTCGGCACCGGTGAGCTGCACGACGCGCGGTGCGGGCTCGCCCTCGTGATTCATGCGATGGCGCGACTTGGGCGTGTGCCACAGCCGCTGGTCGGCGCTGATCATCTCGGAGGCCGCCAGTCCGGCGCCGAACCGGCGGCAGAGGACGCGGAACGGCCGATCGGTCACGCCCGCCATCGGCGCGAGCACCACGCGCGAGGGGAGTGTGTAGCGGCCGATCCTCAACGGCCGCTCTGCCTCAATGCGTGGCGAGATCATTTGCACAGGTGATGCCGCCGCCGCTCGCGGGCAGGCAGGCATCGATCTCGAACCCCACCGCGTTGGCCCCGGGGTCGAGGAAGCCCATCTCGGCATCGATGCGCTGACCGCTCGCGAGGTACGAAGATTCGGGTACGGTCGGTGGCACGTAGAAGCGTGGTGCGACGTCACGCGCCGCGATGTGATTGCCGAAGCGGTCCTGCAGCGTCACCCGCAACAGCGGCAGCGGCTGGGGCTGGCGGCCTGAGTTCTTGATGCTCGCGCGCACGGTGATGATCCCGCTCCCCGCGGGATCGGCTGAGGCGCCGAGCTGACGCACCTCGTAGGTGCGCAGATCCCAGCGCGGCGCGAGCTGCACTCCGAGTGATCGGTAGAACGCCGTCAGCGGCCGGTTTAAGCGAGGCGTGGCCGCGAGCTCGTCGCGATAGTGGTTCACGATCTGCGCGGCGAGGAGGACCAGCCCGAGTACGACACCGGCACCCCAGAGCAGCGGTGCCTCCCGCGGCAACCGGAACCGGGCCGCGATGCCGCGTTGCGTCGCCTTTTCGAGCGCATTGAGATCGAGTGCTCCCGGCAGTGCCTCCTCGGGTGCCTGGGGCGCTTGCGCTTCGCGCGCCTGCGGCTCAGGTTCGTGCGCGGCACCGGACCCGGGCCGTGTGCTCGCCTCCGCCTCCGGTCGTGTATGCGGTGGCGCGTGACGCACGGTGGCGCGGGGGCTGCCTCCGGGGAGCGGAGCTCTGCGGGTAGCTGCCCCTGCTGCCAACTTTCCGGGCTCGGGTGCGCTGTCACGGGGAGGACGCGCGGGCGGCTGCGCGGCTGGTGGTGCCGCACGCCCCGCCGGAGCGCGCTCTTGAGGTGCGGGCGCCCGTGGAGGCGCGGGGCGCGGAAGCTCCGCGGCTGGAGGCTCGGAGGTCGCACCCGCAGAGGCGGGCGGCGCGGGCTCGCGCAACAACTCGGCGAGGAAGGCGGCATCGATCTCCACATCGAGCTGCGAATCAGCGGGTGTGCCTGGCGTGGACTCCCCGGGGGTCGGCTCCTGGCTCGCGGCTCTCATCGCCTTGAACGATCCGGCGGCCGCCGTCCATTGCGGATTCGGCGGCGGCTCGACGAACACCGCGCCCACATCGGTGGTCTCGGGATCGAACTCCAGCGCATCCTCGGAAACGGGCTCGTCAGCCGCCGTCGGCGACTCGGGCGTCCCGGCCTCTTCCGGCCGGCTGAGCGCCTCGTCCAGGGGACTGAGGTCCGCGGGCTCCTCCTGCGCCGGGGTCTCGGGCTCGGGTGTCGGGGCAGCCGTCGGCTCACCTTCCGCGACTGCGGCCTGCTGCTCATCGCTGAGTCGTGCGAGCGCGTTGAACACGCTCGAGCAGCGGCCACAGCGGACGTAGCCCTGGGCAACGCGCAGATCCGCGGCGCTTACTACCAGAGTCAGGGCACACTTTGGACAGACTGTGAACATTGCAGCCCGGGCGTTGCCGCCCGCCATCAGCGACGCCGGCCGGTGAGACACGCCCAGCCATCGCGCTCGCCGAACCGGACAACATCAAAGCATGCGCGGTAAGCGGCTGTCACCTCCGCTGCCTCGTGCGCCATGAGCCCCGCAAGCACCACCTGTCCGCCAGGGCGCACGAGTGCGCCAAACCGCGGTGCCAGGGCGCACAGCGGTGCGGCGAGGATATTCGCCAGCAGCACGTCCGCGCCGCCGGGAAGCGTGGCGGCGCTGGCGTGCACCTGAAGCCGCGTCAGGACGTCGTTCGCGGCCGCGTTGTCGGCGGTCGCGATGAGCGCCTGAGGGTCGATGTCGTGGGCGTGCACCTCGGCTGCGCCGAGCCGGGCGGCGGCGATGGCGAGCACCCCCGAGCCGCAGCCGTAGTCGATCACCTTCGCGCCCTGCGGGAGGTACGCATCGAGCCCCTGCACTTGCGTTGCTGCGAAGTGCCCGGCTGGCGCGGGTGAGTCAGGGAAATGAGCATCGAGCCCCTGCGCTTGGGTTGCTGCGAAGTGCTCGGCTGGCGCGGGTGAGTCAGGGAAATGAGCATCGAGCCAGGTGAGGCATAGAGCGGTGCTCGCGTGCGTGCCGGTGCCGAAAGCCAGCCCCGGATCGAGCGCCACGACGACGGCGTCGGGCGCACTGACATGCTCGTGATGCGGACACACCCACAGGCGGCGGCCGAAGCGCATGGCATGAAAGTCTTTCAGCCACTCGCGCTCCCAGGGCCGGTCTGCCAGCAGGCGCGTCTCGATCCGCGCCACATCGATCCCGAGTGTCGCGGCGAGTGCCGAGGCAACCGTTGCCGGCAGGCCGGGTTCGCGCGCCGCTGCGGTCGGGAACAGGCACTTCACGCGTGTCGTTGCCCACAACGGCATCTCCCCGGGTGCGGG
>DASQRV010000468.1:0-3518 GCA_035642735.1 Steroidobacteraceae bacterium | reverse complement strand
ATGACGCGGCCGAGCGAGTTGCGATAGTTCGCCAGTCGATATACGAGCAGCTTGCTGCAGTCCTTGATCGGCGCAAAGCCGCCGGCCATGTCCCCGTACAGCGTGGCATAGCCGACCGCCATCTCGCTCTTGTTGCCGGTGGTGAGCAGCATGCGCCCCGTCTTGTTCGAGAGTGCCATGAGCAACACCATGCGGCAGCGCGACTGGATGTTCTCCTCGGTAGCGTCCGCGGGACGGCCGGCGAACTCCTCCTTGAGCGTCGCCAGGGTCGCCTCGAATAGCCCCTCGATCGGCAGCACGCTGTATTTCACCCCGAGGAGCTCCGCCTGTTCCCGCGCGTCCTCGAGGCTCATGGACGAGGTGTAGCGCGAGGGCATCATCACCGCCTGCACCCGCTCCTCACCCAGAGCGTCCACGGCGATCGCGAGCGTGAGTGCGGAATCGACTCCGCCCGAAAGGCCCATCACCACTCCCGGGAAGCCGTGCTTGCCGACGTAGTCGCGCACGCCGAGTACGAGCGCACGATAGACGCTCGCCTCATCCGAGAGCTCGGGAGTCACCGTCCCCGGACGCGGCACCACCTGCCCGCGGCTGTCCAGGGAGAACTCGGCGACCCACACGCCCTCCTCGAAGGGCGGCGCACGCAGCACGACTTCTCCGGCGGCGTCCATGACGAAGGAATTGCCGTCGAAGACCAGCTCATCCTGACCGCCCACCAGGTTTACGTAGGCGAGCGGCACCCCGACTTCCCGGATGCGGGCGCGTGCGACCTCCTCGCGCTCGCGCTGCTTGTGGATCTCGTAGGGCGAGGAGTTGATGACGACGAGCAGCTGCGCGCCCTCTTCTCGCGCCAGCTGCGCCGCAGGTGGCTCCCAGATGTCCTCGCACACGAGCAGCCCGGTCCTGAAGCCGCGGCAGTCGGCGAGCGTCGGCAGGTTGCCGTGGCGAAAGTAGCGCTTCTCGTCGAACACCTTGTAGTTGGGGAGCTCGGCCTTGCGATGGATGGCCACGATCTCGCCGCCCGCGATGAGCGCGGCGGAGTTATAAATGACCTCGCCGTCGTACTCGGGGAAGCCGATGAGGACACGTGCGTCGCCGAGCTCGGCGCGCAGCTGCTCGAGTCCCGCCTCGATCTGCCGGCGGAAGCCGCGATGAAAGAGCAGATCCTCCGGCGGGTAGCTCGAGAGTGTCAGCTCGGGATAGAGCACCAGGTCGGCAGCGAGCTCGCGGCGCGCACGCCGTGCGCTGGCGATGACTTTCGCCGCGTTGCCGCGCACGTCCCCGACCAGGAAGTTGAGCTGCGCGAGCGCGATCTTCAGTGTTTCAGCCATGGGCGGGGTCAGCCCTGCCGCGGGATCCGCTCCCGCCACTAGATCGCTATTCTTTCACGACTCAGCGACGCCCGCCCCGTGGCGCCCGGCGCGCCGGGCGCGAGGTACGTTGGCGTGCCGCAGGTTGCCGCCGCGAGGGGCGCGCGGGCGCCGACTTTTTGCTCGCTGCCACCGGAGGCGCCGCCATGCGCTTCCGCGCGCGTTTTGCGACAGCCGCCACAAGGACAGCGCGGCGCCGTCCGGTCCGCGCCGGGCCACGCGTCTTCCCGGCGCGCAGCAGCTCGTCCATGGCGCTGCCGAGCTCGGCGGGCGACTTCACGGTCCGTACGCCCGCCGCCTCGAAGGCGGCGTACTTGTCGGCGGCGGTGCCCTGACCGCCGGCGACGATCGCGCCGGCGTGTCCCATGCGCTTGCCCGGCGGGGCGGTGACGCCCGCGACGTAAGCGACTACGGGTTTGCTCACGAAGCGGCGGATGTAGCGCGCGGCGGCTTCCTCGTCGCTGCCGCCGATCTCGCCCACCAGGATGATGCCTTCCGTGCCGGGATCCCGCTCGAAGAGCTCGAGTACGTCGATGAAGTTCATGCCGCGCACCGGATCGCCACCGATGCCGACGCAGGTGCTCTGGCCGAGTCCGATGTTGGTGGTCTGAAAGACCGCCTCATAGGTGAGGGTGCCCGAGCGCGACACGATGCCGAC
The DNA here is from genome assembly GCA_035642735.1 of Steroidobacteraceae bacterium. GTDB lineage: Bacteria > Pseudomonadota > Gammaproteobacteria > Steroidobacterales > Steroidobacteraceae > 13-2-20CM-66-19. The sequence goes on along the minus strand of DASQRV010000468.1, from coordinate 1,490 downwards.
CCTGCCCTTCTTGTGGATGAATCCGGGCATGATGCCGATCTTGCACTCACCGGGGGTGATGACTCCGGGGCAGTTCGGTCCGACGAGGCGCGTGCCGGAAGTGGCGAGCACCGCCTTCACGCGCACCATGTCGTTCACCGGCACCCCCTCGGTGATGCACACCACGAGCTCGATGCCGGCATCGACCGCCTCGAGAATGGAGTCGGCCGCGCCCGCCGCGGGTACGTAGCTCATGCTGGCAGTCGCGCCCGTCTCGCGCACCGCCTCCTTCACGGTGTCGAACACCGGCAGCCCGAGGTGCTTCTGTCCGCCGCGGCCGGGTGTGACGCCGCCCACGAGCTTCGTGCCGTAGGCCAGTGCGGCCTCTGAATGAAAGGTGCCCTGCTTGCCGGTGAAGCCCTGGCAGATCACGCGGGTATTTTTGTTGACGAGAATGCTCATGCCTTGCCCTTTGCCGCCGCGACGACCTTACGCGCGGCATCCGTGAGATCGACAGCCGGAGTGATCTTGAGCCCGCTCTTTGCGAGCATCTCGCGTGCCTTGTCGGCGTTCGTGCCCTCGAGCCGCACCACCACCGGCACCGGCGCCCCCACCTTCTTCACCGCATTGATGATGCCCTCGGCAATCAGGTCGCAGCGCACGATGCCGCCGAAGATGTTGACGAGCACGGCACGCACGCGGCTGTTGGAGAGGATCAGCTCGAAGGCCGCGGTCACGCGCTCGGCGGTCGCGCCGCCGCCCACGTCGAGGAAGTTTGCCGGCCGCCCGCCGTGCAGCTTGATCAGGTCCATGGTGGCCATGGCGAGTCCCGCGCCATTCACCATGCAGGCGATATTGCCATCGAGCGAGACGTAGTTGAGATCGTGCTCGGCCGCACGACGCTCCATGGGATCTTCCTGGGTGGGGTCGCGCAGCTCCGCGAGCTCGGCGTGGCGGAACAGCGCGTTGTCATCGACGTTGATCTTGGCATCGAGCGCGAGGAGCGACCCCTCGCGCGTCACGATGAGCGGATTGATCTCGACGAGGCTCAGGTCCTTCTCGAGGTAGAGCCGGTAGAGCGCCGCGGTAAAGGACTGGAATTGTCCGATCTGACCGCCCGTGAGCCCGAGGCCGAACGCGAGCTCCCGCGCCTGGTGGGCACCGAAGCCTGCGGCCGGCTGCACCGTGGCACTGAGAATTTTCTCGGGCGTCCGGTGCGCCACCTCCTCGATGTCCATGCCACCGGCGGCGGACGCGATGAATGCGATGCGCCCCCGTTCGCGGTTCAGCGTCACCGACAGGTACAGCTCGCGGGCGATGTCGGAGCCGCACTCGACGTAGACCTTGTCGACCGGCAGCCCTTCGGGCCCGGTCTGCGGCGTGACGAGGGACTTGCCGAGCATGCTGGCCGCCGCGGCACGCACCGCATCGAGCTCGCGTGCGAGCTTGACGCCGCCAGCCTTGCCGCGTCCGCCCGCGTGCACCTGGGCCTTTACCACCCACATCGTTCC
>DASQRV010000467.1:0-2668 GCA_035642735.1 Steroidobacteraceae bacterium | reverse complement strand
GAACGGCATGAGCCGGCCTGCCGGCCGACCCATGAGGACAGGGAGCAAAACGCAGGCATGGTTCTGGACCTGGGACGTTGCGCCGGGCTATTCTATAGCAATTAAGAATCATTCGCATTTAGGTGGAGCAGGGCAGTGGCGGTTGTGGGTCGGATGGCAGGGTGGACGGGCGTGCTCGGGGCGCTCGTCGGCGTCGCACCCGTTCAGGTCGTCATCGCAACCGAGTACCTCTCGGTCGAGGCGGCGCAAAAGGCGCTCTTTCCGCAAGCCGACCGGTTCAACGAAGTCGTGCTTTCGCTCAGCCCCGCGCAGCGTGAGCGGGTGGCGGCACTCGCCGGTCCGCAGCCGCCGCACCGGAGCCTGCGGGCCTTCCGCGCGCTGCAGGGTGATCAGCCGCTCGGATTCGTGTTCGTCGACGAGGTGATCGGCAAGGAGGATTTCATCACCTACGCCGTGGCCATCGATGCGGGCGGGCACGTGAGTGCGCCGGAAGTGCTTGCCTACCGCGAAAGTCACGGTGGCGAGATCCGCAACGCCGCCTGGCGGCAGCAGTTCGCGGGCCGTCAGGGACTCGATCAGCTGCGGGTTCAGACCGACATCAAGAACATCGCGGGCGCAACGCTCTCGTGCCAGCACGTGACCGAAGGCGTGCGGTGGCTCGCGGCGTTGTGGCAGGTGGCGCTGCAGCCTGCGGCGGCGGGGTGAGCACTCACGTGACGCGTGCGGCGTTGCATCGACCCGAGATGAACAGCTCCGGACCCGGCACCGGAGAGGTCCGCCAGCCCCAGCGGGGAGCCGGAGCCGTAACGCTGCCGCGCGCAATTCGCGCGACGCTCTACGGTGTGGCAGCGCTGCTCTGGGTGTCGGGTGCGGTGTGGCTCGTGCTGCATTATGTCTTCCCGCAGTCGACTGCGTTCGGCCCGCTGCCCAACCCCTGGGAAGCACCGCTGATGCGCGTGCATGGGCTCATCGCCGTGTGCGCCGTGTTCCTCCTCGGCTGGATGATGGCCGCACACGTGACCGCACGCTGGGCGAGCGAGCGCAACCGGCGCTCGGGGCTCGTGCTCGCGGGTGCGGCGCTGCTGCTCATCTTGAGCGGCTACGCGCTCTACTACACAACGGGCGCGCCGCACGATGCCGCCGCGATCGCGCACCAGGCGGTCGGCGTGTTGTCTCCGGCCGCGGCCCTTGCGCACTGGTGGCGCAACCGCCCGCGAGGCTGAATTCGCGTTCCCGCGGACGCGCCGCGACGCCTCCCGTCCAAGCCACTACACTGTGAACCACCGGCGGGGTCATCCCCGCCGGGCGCCGGAGCGTTTGTGTTCACGGGTGAACGGATGCTCGCGATGAGACACTCGGTGAGTGTACGGTGCACGTGGAGTCTGCTCGTGCTGTGCGGGGCGCTCGGCGTCGCACGGGCCGATGATGCAGACCCGCCGGGACGCGCCGCGCGGCTCGCCGATGCGGAAGGCGCTGTCTCGCTGCAGCCGGCGGGGGTGCAGGAGTGGACCGCGGCAAACCTCAATCGCCCGCTCACGACCGGCGATCGGCTGTGGAGCGATCAGGGCTCGCGCGCCGAGCTCGACCTCGGTACCGCCGGGGTACGACTCGGCAGCAACACCGGCTTCGCCGTTCTCAATCTCGATGACCGCAGCGCGCAGCTCGGCCTCAGCGCCGGCACGCTCATCGTGAGCGTGCGCGATCTCCAGGCCGGTGAGAGCTACGAGGTCGACACCCCCAACATTGCACTCTCGCTGCAGCAGCCCGGCGTCTACCGCGTCGAAGTCGACGACCAGGGCACCGCGACCGCGGTCGCGGTGAGTGAAGGTGCGGCCCAGGCGGCGGGCGGCGGACAGACGGTCGCGATCGGGCCGCAGCAGGTGGTGACCTTCAACGGCACCGGCATGCTGGCGATAAACAGCACCACGCTCGGTGCGCCGGATGACTTCGACAACTGGTCGGCGGAGCGCGAGCGCGAGCTCGCAGAGTCGGCTTCCGCCGGGTACGTCGCGAACGATGTCCCCGGAACGCGGGATCTCGACAACTCCGGTCACTGGGAGCAGGCCCCCGAGTACGGCCCCGTGTGGGTGCCGGCGGCCGTGGCCATCGGCTGGGTGCCGTATCGCTACGGACACTGGCTGTGGGTCACGCCGTGGGGGTGGACGTGGGTCGATGATGCGCCCTGGGGCTACGCACCTTTTCACTACGGTCGCTGGGTCGTTTGGAACAACAGCTGGTGCTGGGTGCCTGCGCCACGGGTGGCCCGCCCGGGGCGCACCGTGTATGCGCCGGCACTGGTCGCCTGGGTCGGCGGCCCGGCGGTGGTTGCGTCCGGCAACAGCGTCGGTTGGTTTCCGCTCGGGCCGCGGGAGGTCTTCGTCCCCGCCTACCCCGCGAGCCTCGCCTACGTGCGCAACGTCAACACCACCAACACCAGGACCCTCAGCAACACCTACGTCACGAACGTCTACCAGAACGCCACCGGCGCGCAGCACTACATGAACGGGACTCCGGCCGCGGTGACCGCGGTGCCGCGCAGCACCTTCACCTCCGGACAGCCTGTCCACGGGCAGGTGACGCCGCTCTCCTCCTCGGTGCTGGCCGCGGCGGTGGTCGTGGCCGCGGCGCCCGCGATCGTGCCCACCCGCCAGAGCGTGCTCGGGGCAGG
>DASQRV010000466.1:0-2212 GCA_035642735.1 Steroidobacteraceae bacterium | reverse complement strand
CCGAGCTCGGCAAAACACAGTGCGCCGAGCATGGCCACGAGGCCCGCGGCTGCCCAGGCCGCCAACACCAGCGCCGGCGTGCCGACCGACTGGGCGACCGTGGCGGACTTGAGGAAGATACCCGTGCCGATGATGATTCCGACTACGAGCGCGGCGGCGTGAGTGAGTGTCAGGTCGCGTCGCGGTTGCAGATCGTCGGAGGCCATGCGCGCTATCGTACAATCACGGCCGCACGGCTGGAGGCGAAAGTCATGGGCACTCACGAGTATCGGGCCCGCATCCACTGGGAGCGCGGCGACGCGGTTTTCACCGACAAGCGCTACAGTCGCGGCCACTCGTGGCACTTCGATGGCGGTGTGACGGTGCCGGCCTCCTCCTCGCCCTACACCGTACGCGTACCGCTGTCGGTCGAGGCGGCGGTGGACCCTGAGGAGGCGCTGGTAGCCGCGCTCGCGAGCTGTCACATGCTGTGGTTCCTGTCGCTCGCCGCGGCCGGCCGCTGGCGCGTCGATGACTACGGCGACGAGGCGGTCGGGTCGATGGGCCGCAATGCGGCGGGGAAGATGGCCATGCTGAGCGTCACGCTGCGGCCGCGGGTGCGCTTCTCGGGCGCGCAGCTGCCCACCCGTGCGCAGATCACGCAGCTCCACGAGCGCGCTCACGAGGAGTGCTTCATCGCCAACTCGGTCACGACTGCGGTGCACACCGAGCCGGTATTCGATGCCTGAGCGGCTCGCGACTTTCTGCGGAGCCGTGCACTGCCGCCAGGCGCGCACCGTGCCCGGACTCACACTCAGCGGCAGCACCGCGGAAGCGGAGGAGCCGACCGCGCTCGCCTTCAGCGCCACAGCTCCCGCCGACCTGCCCGTTACGCTGCAGGATGCGGTGGTCGACCACCTCGGCGGCGCGGATTACCGCATCGGCGCCGGGCAGCGTGAGTGGCTGATCAGCTCTCCGGCCGTGCACCTTCACCGCGGGATCGCGGCCCAGTTCTACCGCGCCATCCCGCCACGGCCGGCGCCGTGGACCAAGCGCGTGTTCTGGCGCGTGGTGCTCTCGCTCGCCGCGAGCCGCACGGGGCTGGCGCTGCTGCGCGCGCTGCGGCGCTGAGTCAGCTCACTTCAGGAGCTGGGCGAGCGCAGCTCGAGGATCGGCGTGTCGGTGACGGCCACGCGCTGTGCGCCGAGGAGCGATGCGTAGGCGGCGAGCTGAGTGTGGAACGCGCGGCTCCAGGTGAAGTGCCGCAGAACGCGCGCGCGGGCCGCAGCGCCCACCGCGTCGAGGTCGCGCTCGTAGAGCGAGGCGATCGCCGCCGCCATGCCGGCCGCGCTGTGCGGCTCGGCGAGCGCCCCGACCGTCTCGTCGACGAATTCCGGGAAGGCGCCGGCGCGGGCGGCCACCACCGGACGCCCGCAGGCCATCGCCTCGAGTATCACGAGGCCGAAGGTCTCCTGCGTGCCGGCGTGCACGAGCGCATCGGCGGAGGCGATCCATTGCGCGAGCTCGTGACTGTCGCGGCGGTACGGCATCATCGTGACGTTGGCCGCCGGACGCGCGCGGCGCCCGCCGCCGATCAACAGCAGGTGATAGGGCGCCCCGAGCCGCGCGAAGGCCTGCAACAGCACCGGCAGGTTCTTCTCCTCCGCGAAGCGCCCGGCATACACGAGCACGCGCGCGCGCGCCGGGAGACCCAGGCACTCGCGCAGCGTGGCGCTGCGCCGCGCGGGGCTGAAGACTTCCGCATCAACACCGAGCGGCTGATGCACCACCTGCGGGACGCCGAGACTCCGCAGGTACTCACACATCACCCGGCTCGGTGCGAACACCAGGTCGCAACGCTCGTACAGCAGGCGCATGTAGCGGCGCAGCACCGGCTCGGTCCACCAGCCGCACAAGCGCGCTTCTCCCAGTTGCGGCAGGTTCGAGTGATAGAAGCCCACGAACGGGATGCCGCGGCGCTGGGCGATGAGCCAGCCGGCCCAGGCCGGGTGGAAGACGTCCCCCGCCTCGATGAGGGTCGGCTCCAGCGCATCGAGAAGCCGCGTCCAACGCCGCGGATTGAGCGGCAGGCGATTGTTGAAGGTGCCGGGCACCGGGTAGCCCGACAGCGTGCAGACCCCGCCGCGCTCGAGGTGCGTAGCGACACCGGGAACCACGATGGTGTGTTCCCAGGAGGTGTGTGCCGCGAGCCAGGCGTGTTTTGCCGAGAGGT